>NZ_JCACVY010000012.1:0-54849 GCF_058833935.1 Roseomonas sp. TS2
TAGACGTGCCGCTTGAGGCAAAACGCCGCAATTCGAGTCACCACCGATCGGGGTCGATACTGGTTCTGGAACAAGCTGGATTTAGGATCTCCCCGCGCCGGTGATGGGCAGCAGTACGGCTTCCAAAGATTGGACAGTTGAGGAGAGCTTCTGCTCGATCGGGTCTGCTGGGTTCTCAGCCACCCCGTCCTCCTTGAGGCCAAGGAACTTCGCGCGCGCTGCCACCGCCTCCCGCCGGAATCGGTCTCCATGGCTCGTCCGGTCCTCTTCCAGGGGCTCGTAAGTGTCGATCAGCCGGGCCAGCCCTGAGAGCTCGGTCAGCGCCTTGGCAAGCTCGTCTGCGGCATCCGGCTTCGGTAGCTTGATGAAATATCCGGCGCGCCGATAGGCGGCGCCGAAGCGCCGCCAACTCTCCCACGCGCGCTGGAGGGCCTCCTCGCGGATGCGGGCAGACGTCTCCCGCGTCTTCGCAGGCGTCTCGACATCCTCCGGCGCCGCGCTGAACCCGCGTGCGCGGGCGGCCCGGGTCAGGTCGACGATCTCGTGCAGGGCGACTAGGCAGTCCTCGGCGCGCTCGATGGCCCGCTGACCCAGGGCTTGCTTGCGCCAACTGTTCAAGCCGTAGATGGCGGCACCAGCGAGTACCGCCGTCGGGAGGAATGTCCCGAGCCCCTGAATCCACGCGGCCGTAATCACACCCCCCGCCATTTGCATCCCCGATCAATCGCTCAACCAATGTCCCTGTAGCCGGACGGATGCGCGACGGCGATAGACCCCAGCGGCCGGTGCCGCCACGACACCGCTGTCTTGCCAACGCCCTCCCTAACCTCGTGATAACCGCCTTGTGCGGCCTCACCACCAACAGGGAGGAGCGCCGTGTTCCCAACCGCACGCAGCCTGCTCAAGTCCCTCTTCAGGGCAGCATCGCATCTACAGGCATCATGGCCCTGCTGCCGGTCGCCGCTATGGCGATGATGCCCGCCGGAGCCGTCGAGGCGGCCGCCAGCGCCGCGGGGATGACGCCCGAGGTCCTGCGCGTCATTACCCTCGGCCAGTCCACCGCGAACCTGCCTGGCTTGGTCGTGACCTTCGCCGTCCTCGACCTCGCCGTCCGCCTTGCCTTCTCGGCCGTCCGGACCGGTTGGCGCCGGTTCGGACAGGCCCGGCGACTGGCGCTGCCGGTCGCCATCATCCTCGCCGCCGCTGCCCTGATCCCGGGCGTCGCGCAGGCTGCCGACCAGGCTTCCGCGACACTGTCAGCGTCCGATGCCGTAGAACTCCTGAAGACGGCGCCCGGAGCTCACGACCTGAGCGTGGAATGGATGCGGCGGATGTTCCCGGCGACCATGCAGTTCTGGCTGTTCAACGGCTCCTCGGCGACGGCGGGCGGGAACACAGACGTGCTGATGCCGCTGTTCCAGGTGTTCAACCCCATCCTGTTCGCCATCGGCGGAGCGATGGTAGCCTGGCACACGGTCATGACCGGCTTCGACCGAGACAGCGACACCCTGAAGCTCTGGACCGACGCATCCCGCCAGCTTGACCTCCTCATCCGGGACAAGCGGGCCAACGACTATGTCTCCTCCGCTCAGGTGCGGGTGCGGGAGGATCGCTCCTCGCTCAATCCGCTGGCCGCGCTCCTCAAGCCTGCCGGTGACCTTGCGGCCCGCTGGGCAGTCGATGGAGCCGCCCTGGACGAGGTCGCGCCGATGTCGTCCATCTCAACGATGGGCGGGCACATGGTGCTCGCCGGTCAGGCAGCCCTGGTGACCTGGGCGGGTCTCAACGTCACGGCCGAGACCGCGAAGACGGCGCTCCAGAATGGCATCAGCAACGCCCCGGCTGCTCCGGCGGCGGGCGCCGCCAAGGCGCTTGATGTCCTGGCCCCGTTCGCCGTGACGCTGATCCGCGTCCTAATCTACATCGGCCTTCTCAACAACTTCATCCTGCCCATGATGCCCTACATCATCTGGCTGTTCGCCGTGATGTCCTGCGCGGTCTACGCAGCGTAGCTCGTCGTCGCCGCGCCGGTGGCGGCCTTCATGCACATCCGCTTCGACGGTAACGAGCTCATCAACGGCGAGCAGAAGGCCATCTACGGCATCATCTTCAACGCCTTCCTGCGTCCGACGCTGCTGATCTTCGGCCTCATCTTCTCGAAGCTCATCTTTGCGGTGTGGCCGGATACACCAACAAGACCTTCGGCGTCGCGATGAGCTCGGCGATGGGGGACACGATGGTCGGTGGCTTCGGGATCATCGCGATGCTCGGGATGCCGAACTACCAGCTTTGCATCCGCTCCTTCTCGCTCATCCACGAGCTCCCGAAGATGGTCAGCACCATGCTGCACGTCGATGATGGCCAGCGCGCCGAAGGCGAGCACAGCACCACGGTGCTGGCGGCCGTGAAGACCGGCACCAGGAGCGGCGGTGCCCAGGTCGTCTCTGGCGCGATGTCCGGCACCGGAAGCCAGGAGAAGGAAGAGGGCAAGCAGCCCAAGGGCGCAAGGAGCATCTCAGGCAGTGGCAACTACGCTGCCGTCGAGGAGCGGCCCCGGCCGCCGGAGCCGCGGAAGCGGACCTGAACCGACAGAAGGCCGGGACACCCTCCCGGCCTTCTTTTCACCATGCGCTCGCGACCAGGATCTCCTCCAACCGGGTGGTGTAGCGAGGCGACAGTCTCTCGGCCCGGGTCTTCCAAGCTCGCTCGATGCCGGTGGCCAGCGGCCGCACGGTCCCGGCGCCGAACCGCGCATCTGGTGGCGCGCTTCCCAGGGCTCGAGCAGCAGATCTAGCTCAGGGGCTCCGAGTGACAGTGAAAGAGATTGAAACGATTTGAGGCGTCGTGGAAAACGTTGCCTCTTCGTTATTCATCTTCGTATGATGAGCTACGACCAGCAATGAGGGCCAAACATGCCGAGCCTGATGATCACGGAAGACGAGTTCCAAACGCTGCCGCTGGAGTGCCAGAAGGTGCTCCTCGCCCGCTTCCTGCCCGGCGCCAGCCTGGATGCTGAGGACACTGGCGAGGAGGTGGGGCAGCCCTCGGACCCGGTGACCTCTGACGACGATCCGCCCGATTTCTCGCCTGCTCAGGCCAAGAAGGCCCTGCTCGCCTTCAAGGGTCGTACCAAGGACGTCATGCGGGAGATCGTGACCTACCCCGAGAGCGGCTTCCTGCTGCCGGACCTCGAGAAGAAGCTCGGTGTGGATCCGGGCGGGCTGAAGGGTTCCTGGACCGGCATCACCAAGGTCACGCGCCGCATTCTCGGGGATGAAGAGGCCTACCTCATCTCGTGGACAGAGCGGCAGGGCGGCGTCTGGCACGGCCGTCTGTCTCCCATGTCGTACCGCTCTCTGCGCAAGGCGTTCGGCCTCGCCTGACCGGTCCTAGATGGCGTCAGCCGTCCGCTGACGCCATCTCCCGCTCGAGCTCGGCCAGCCGGGCGGTCGTCAGAACGTCGACGTCGGGGTAGTGCTTGGCCATCTCAGCCCTCCTGGCTTGCGAGGAGGCCACGAACGGCAAGCTCGACCTTGCGCGGCATCGGCAGCGCGCCGGTCTCGTAGCGGCTCAGGGTGCTCTTGTTGATGCCAACGGCTGCGGCGAACTCGGCATAGCTGAGGCCACTGGCCTGACGGGCGTCGCGGAGGAAGTCTCCGGGGGCAGAAGTGTCAGACATGTGGGAATCTCCTCCTTGACATCATAGTTGCGTGGCGCAACCCGGATCAACATTCTCGATGCAAGGGAGAGTACGTGGCTGTCGCGTGGCCATATGTTGACAACATGTGCGCTGTGCGAAGGATTTTGAAACTGCTTCAACAATGGTCAGGAATTATCCCCCGCTCGGGTGCTGAGCGAGCGCTGGCGAGGTAGGTTGTTGCATGGATAACATCGAGGAGCGCTACTTTCAGACGGGCGCCAGCGAACCGATCAGGCTCGTTATCGTGGGCAAGGACCCTTATCCCAGTCGACGCACCGGGATCCCATTCTGCAAGCCCGATTGGATCAGCCAGGGCAGGCACAACTGCTCCGGACGTTACGTTTTGGAGTCCCTAGGCATTGATTGTTTTAAGGCATCGGAGAACTTCGGAACCCCGACCGAGCTCTTCCTATCACTGCGTGACGAGGGGATCGTCTGCCTCAACGCCTCCTATGAGTTCCTGGGAACGACACTGGGTCGGTCCCACAGAACTCAACTCGCATCGGCTTACCACGAGATCAACAAGGCCTTCCTGGACAAAGCACGTGACGTCATCCTTTGCGGCGAGGCGTGCGAGATGGCACTCGTTCTGGGAGCAGAGCTCATCGCGCCTGAGCGCGCCGCTGCATGGACCAAGGCTGTCCATCCAGACTACCGAAACAGTAAGTCGCGGTGGCCAAACATCCGTCTGGCATGGCGGGAGATGTGGTCTCCCTGCGCCATAGTGAAGCGGTACGGTCTGTCGTTCAGGTCCAATGGGCCTTTGACCGGGGTCACTGTGGCGGCGCTACTTGAGTGGCCCGGAGGCGGTCTCTGATCGGCCCCGAATGGGAATGCCGGACAGCCGAGCCGCCTCGAATAGGCCGAACAGGTTAGGAATGTCCGTGAGTTCCATCGCTCGCTGCGCAGAGATCCGGCCTTCCTGCCACGCCTCCAGGACGTCGGCGAGGGTGCACAGTTCACGGGGTGGCAGAACACGGCCGGGGGCGCGGGGCATGCGGGACATCTAGCATGCACCTTGGGCAAGAGCAGCTTATTCTGCTATCGTTCCGTGCCCGCGAGGGGCGGGCGTTGAGGGATTATGCATGGGCCTGCTGAGTTGGCTGTGGTCGCAAACCGCGCCGGAGCAAGTGCGGGAAGTTGAGCATCAAGCGCCAAGCTTCGAGCAGCGGCTGACCCGGATCGTCCAGAACTCCCGGGGACTGAGCAGCCGGACCCAGGAAGAGCGCCAGGCTCTCATTGAGGACGTCACGGAGGCACTCGACATCGTCGAGGCCGCCATCGGCGCACTTGAGGCGGCCGAACTCGCCGACCGCGCCAAGCGTACCCGGACGCGTCTCCGGACCATCCGCACGCGGGCTGAGCGAGCCGCCTGATGGGTAGCTTCAGCAGGCTCGCCGAGCAGATGGGCGACATTGAGCGGTTGGCCTGGGAGGAGGTCTGGCTGGTAGCCAGGGACTGCTCCATCATCATCCGTAGCATGCCGGATCACCGTCGCAAGCGTGTCGCGTCTGCGCTGATCGCGGAAATGCTGGAGAACCAGGGCGGGATCTGCCCGCTCTGTGACACGGCCATTGAGCGATCGACCCTCGGTGCCTACCACGTCGACCACATCATCCCCTTCACCCGGGGAGGGGGCTACGAGGCGGGCAATCTCCAGGTAACTCACCCTTCGTGCAACATGTCGAAGGGCGACAGCGTGATGCTGGAGGAGCTTGTCCCTTACCTGGAGCGCAAGGCCGAGGAACTGGGTTTCTAATCCCAAGTCACTGCTAACTAGAAACTCATCTGGCGGCCGCGCTGCCTTTCCAAGGACGCGGCCAAACGCAACTACAGATCACAGACTCCATCATGCTAACCGCTGCCGAGAAAGAAGAGTTCTACGCAACTAAGGACCAAGCCTACCATCTACTGCTCAGCGCCTGGTGTTACAAAGAAAAAGTCAACGCTTTCGGCGGTCGTGTCCGACAACAGACGACCAGATACATGCTGGAAGAGTTAACTGCATTACGGGCCATATCGAATGCGGTTATTTTGCACCTCTCAATCTAGACGATGACAAATCGGCCTACAGCCTCCACGCCATCAAAAAGACTATCAATCGCAGCAAGGGGGCCACGGAGAAAAACAAGAGCCGATTCAATGCGAGCCTTGCGGATTTTAGGTCGTCAATCAACACCGTGAAGGTGGAGCACCGGAACGCATACGTTGCGCACCGTACGGGTGAAGAATATCCCGATCCTATAATTCTTCCTAATTTGGAAGTTTTTTCCTTCCAGCCACTATCAAGGCGCTCAAGACGCTCGATCTGGCCTGGGGGACTGAAATGCAGTTCGGCTTCAACCCGGGGCAGGGTAGCCACATGATCGACTTCTGTGCCGAACTTGGAATACCAAGGTCTTCCGCTCTTTCAGAGTAGCGTAGCCGGGTCCGGCCAAGCACGCTCGTCTAGGCGGAGACGCTCTGCCCGTTGCACCATCGTCTTCCGGGTGAGCTCCATGCATTCGGCCAAGTACTCGTCTGCGACCCTATTCTGCTCCGGATCCGAAAGGTCCAGCAGGCCGCGTCCTTCGGCCTTGCCAATCTCGGTCGCGAAACTGGAAGACCACACGGCGCCGATGTTATCCGCGTCCTCAACATCGGTTGGGTTCAGGCTGCGAACGAACTCCAAAACCATGGCCCTGTGCTCATCTGCTACCAGTTGGATGCCGCAGCCCTTGATGTGGCTGACAACCACGCTCTGGAACTCGCTTCTGTCGTCGACTACAACGGTGACGTGCGACCCATTCTGGGCATCCAGCAAGCTGTAGATGATGTCCCTGAGTTCGCTGTCATGAGCTCCCTCGCCTATGTATTTCCCTATCGCCCACCGCTGAAAGTCCAGAACCTCAGGCGTCGGCGGCCGAACCCACCGAAAGCCGTTGCCATGATCTAGGACGAGCTCGCACGCACTTAACTTCGATCGGTCATAATGCTGCTCAGTCATGTGACACCTCCTGAAGCAATGCTCCGGCAGAGGCTGGCAACTGAGGGTAAAGATCGGGTTGCCGAGTGCACCAAGCCATCATGCTCCCGATCGCTGAGGTCATGCCGCTCTACGCGGCCCGGCGGCAGCGCACCGGCTTGGCGCACGTGACCTGGGCGTCGCTGTTGGCCACGCCTTCCGCCGTTGACGTCACCCGTGACCTAGATGCCGTCATCGCGCCATGACTTCCTCTGGGGTGCCAATCTCGTTGACACCCTAGAGTCCGGCCTTCATGACCCTTATCATGAGCAAACGGCAGCCGAGCTTCCTGGCGACGATAGGATACGAGGGCGTGGCCCTCGACGAGTTCATTGCTAGCCTCCAGGACGCTGGCATAGAGCGCCTGCTGGACGTCCGCGAGCTCCCTCTGTCGCGGCGGCGTGGCTTCTCGAAGACGGCACTTTCCGCCGCCCTGGCCGAAGCCGGGATCGAGTATGTCCATCTCCGTGGGCTCGGCGATCCCAAACCGGGCAGGGACGCCGCCCGTAACGGGGATATGCCGCGTTTCCGTCGAATTTTCGGTGCCCACATGCGAACCTCGAAGGCCCAGGCCGACCTGGCAATAGCGGCCCACTTGGTGAGCGGCGGCGGGGCCTGCCTTATGTGCTTCGAGCGGGATCACGCAGACTGCCATCGCAGTATCGTAGCCGACGCCATTTCTGCTACCGTGCCGGTAAAAATCAGGCACCTGAGAGTCGCCAGTGCGTCCGGCCAGCCCACCATCCGCTAATCTCCCGTCCTCGAATACGCTTGAGAGGAGCGGCCGGGAGAAAGTCCTGGTTCTCGTCAAAGCCCTGCCGCACGCTGGAAAGAAGCACGGCGAGACAGTCTGCTGCGCGGGCGTAACCCAAGACGGCCAGTGGCGGCGCCAGTATCCGGTCCACTTCCGGCGACTGAAAGAGCAGTTCGGTCGTTGGGATTGGATTGAGTACGACTGGATCAGACCGGGTGGCGAGGACCGTCGTGCGGAGAGCCGCAGGGTCCAGGAAGACACCATCAAGTGCTGCGGTGACATGCCAGAGCGTGAACGCGCCGAATTCCTGGACCGCATCATCGTCCCGTCCACCGAAGTGGCGGCGTCGCGTGGTCAGAGCCTTGCCCTTATCCGTCCCACCAAATCGCGGTTCTGGTGGAAGAAGAAGACGGCGAAGGAACTCGAGCAGGAGAAGCAGGCCTACGAGCGGGCGGCGCAGCAACTCTCCTTCCTGGACGCCGAGCTTGCAGCCCTGGCGCCCTGCCCATACGCCTTCAAATACGACTACGAAGCCGAAGACGGGAAGAGCCACAAGGCCACCTGCGACGACTGGGAAACCGCTGCCATGTTCTACAACTGGGAGCGGAAGATGGGGGCGGAGAAGGCCTTGGAGGAAATGGGCAAGGTCTTCAACGAGCGCTATCCGGCCAAGGGAATGGCGTTCGCGATGGGCACGCACTCTAGGTATCCGGACGTCTGGCTGCTTGTGGGTGTCCTGCGCCTCGACAAGGTGGCGCAACTCGCCCTGTTCTGACCAGGACACGGAACCTGCTCAGTGAAGGTGCGCGTTAGGCAATCGGGTGTGATGTGGACGCCCGCGAGCCAGTCGAAAGACGCCGGTTCAGATTTGAAGGAGATCCGCGGGTTCTTCCCGTCCGTCCCGAGCGTGCGCATGCGTACCTGGACTCGAGCGAAGCGCTCCCACCGAACGTCATAGCCCGGGAAAGTGGGCGGCATGAGTTCCCCGTCGAACGCTGCGGCGACCAGGACCTCACAGAAGCTAGAGGCTGTTATGGACCTGCGGGTGGGTCACGATCAGGCTGCGGGGCATGAGTGCCCGCAAGCCCTACCCCTCTGACGTTTCCGATGACGAATGGGCGCTGGTGGCGCCCTACCTGACGCTGCGGCCCGAGGTCGCCGGGCAGCGCGAGCACAGCCTGCGCGAGGCGTTCAACGGCCTGCGCTACGTGATCAAGACCGGCGCACCCCGGCGCTGGATGCCGAACGACCTGCCGCCTTGGGCGGCAGTCTGTCAGCAGGCACAGCACTGGCTGGCGGCAGGCTGCTTCGAAGCCCTGGCCGAGGATCTGCGGACGGTGCTGCGCCTGGCGGCCGGGCGAAAGGCGCAGCCCAGCGCTGTCATTCTGGACAGTCGGACGCTGCGCTCCTCTCCTGAGAGCGGCGAGCGGGCGGGGTATGACGGCGCCAAACGCAAGAAGGGTTCCAAGCTGCACCTGGCGGTCGGCACGCTGGGCCATCTGTTGGCGTTGCACGTCACGCCCGCCAGCGCGGATGACCGTGCTGAGGTCGGGCGGCTGGCCCGGGCGGTGCAGGCCTCCACCGGGCAGAGCGTCGTGAAGTTGCCGGAGGCCAGGCGCGGCTTCGTGCTTCTGCCGCGGCGCTGGGTGGTCGAGCGGTCGTTTGCCTGGGCCAGCCGCTTTCGGCGGCTGGTGAAGGACTACGAGCGCTATGCCACCACTCTTGCCGATCTCCGCCTCGTCGCCTTCGCCTGCATCATCCTCAAGCAAGCCGCTCGACTGGCCGCAGGTCCATGACAGCCTCTAGGCAATCGACGCGCCGGCCAACGCCACCCTTCCGCTGAGCCTTCCCATGCCTCGCGTGGAAGCCGTGCTCGCCGTCACCATGACGAGCTTCGCCATCTGAGACCGACGCCATCCTCTGGGCCTTCGCACTGGCTCGCTGGCTGGCGGCCGGGCAGGGCTCGCCCAATAGCTCTAATGCTCTGGCTAGGCCCGCTCATATCTACAGGCATGGCCCTCGTCCTGCTGCTCTGCTACGCGCTCCGGCTGGCGCTGGGGGCCTGCCCGGCCCTGGTGCTCGCCAGCCTGGCCGCCACGCTGCTCTGAGGCAAGCCATGACCGCACAAGACGCACAAGACCTGCACCCCTCTTGCCCTGGCTCCTGCTCCGGCGCGGGCCGCAGCCTGACGCGGCGCGGCTTGCTGCGGGCGGGGCGGGGGGCGGCTCTGGGAATACTGCCTGGGCTCGCCGTGCCGCCGGTGCTGGCCCAAGGTCCCCTCCGCATCACGCATGCCTTCGGCGAAATCCTTTTGCCGGAGCCGCCCCGGCGGGTCGTCTCGCTCGGCTTCCAGACGCAGGACACATTGCTGGCCCTCGGCGTGCAGCCCGTGGCGGTGCGCCGATGGTATGGCGACCAGCCAGCCTCCATCTGGCCCTGGGCCCAACCCTTCCTCTCCGGCTCCCTGCCTGTCGAACTGCCCACCGAAATCTCAGTCGAGCAGGTGGCCGCGCTGGCGCCGGACCTGATCGTGGGCATCGGCTCGGGAATCACACCGGCGCAGTACGCGCTCCTGTCGCGCATCGCGCCCGTGCTGATGCATGCGCCGGGGCAGGCGGTCTCCACGCCCTGGGCAGTGCTGACCCGCAGCCTGGGGCTGGCGCTTGGCCGGCAGGAGCTGGCGGAGGAACGGATCGGGCAGGCGCAGGGGTTGATCGACGCAGCCCGGGCCCGCCATCCCGGCTGGGAGGGCCGTACGGCGCGGATCGCCTATGCCTTTGGCGGCGAGGTCGGTGCATATGCCCGCGAGGACACGCGCGGCGCCTTCCTGGCGGAGCTTGGCTTCGTGGTGCCGCCGCTGCCGGACCAGGCTCTGCGGCGAGGCTTCTACGGAGTCCTCTCGCCGGAGGATCTCTCGCCCCTGGAAGTGGATCTGCTGATCTGGATGACGAGCGAGTCAAGCGCGGCCATCACCAACATTCCGATGCGACGCTTCCTAAGCGCCCACAGGGAAGGGCGCGAGATCCTGGCCAGCCGCATGGTGGCCGGCGCCCTGTCCTTCGGCAGCATCCTCTCAGTGCCCTATGCCCTTGCCGCGCTGGAGGCAGAGATCGTGGCGGCGCTGGACGGCGATCCGGCCACGCCAGTCGCCTCCGCCGTACGATCCGGCCTTGCGCCGTAAGGCCGGGCGGTCCGCTTCAACTCCGCACCAATATGCGGCCGCCCTGGCTCAGCGGAGAGGCCTCCTCTGCCGACACCGTACCCGCCAGCTTGTGGTGGTCCCATGAGCCCTGATTTTCCTGAGACTGCTTCACCTCAAAGAGATGACCTGGTGAACACCCGTCGGGCGCGCCGACAATGTCAATTCCTGCATAATCTGCCAATCGATAATAATTAGTCTATTGTTCCTGTGAGATTTTATTACCAATATACCGATAATATATCTATGAGTACAGGACAAAAACTGAGTCGCGATACTTTCCGCGCTGGGATACGCAAAATTTTGATCTGTGACGCTAAGTGTATGGCCCCGCAGGAGGATGATTATTGTTGGCAGTTATTTTTTCCGCCGGAAGGGTCCTCATCTGAATTTGGTTGTATTCTGGAGCATGCCTGGTGCCAGCCTTATGTTCTTTGCAGCCCAGTACGAGGGCGGCTATCAGCGGGCCGCAAACTCACTGGCTCTTCGTGAGTGGCCGCTAAAAGCGCTTGCACCCGTTATCCCTGCCTTACAGCGCCTTTCAAAACGGAAAAGCGGTAGGGCTGCGCCGATCTGAAGGGCATGGCGAAGCCCCTGATCTCGGATGAAGTCTGACCGGTGATTGAGCCGCTGCTGCCACCCGAACGGCCCAGGCCGCAGGGCGGACGGCCGGTCGTACCGCCCCGTGCTGCCCTGAGCGGCATCCTCTTCGTGCTGCGCTCCGGCATCCCCTGCGAGATGCTGCCGCGGGAGATGGGCTGGTAAAACGTATACGTTTTACCCGGCGTCACCTGCTGGCGGCGGCTGCGGGACTGGCAGGAGGCTGGCGTGTGGGACCGGCTGCACCGGGAGCTGCTGCGCCGCTTGCACCAGGCGGACCGGGTCGACTGGAGCCGTGCCTGCGTGGACAGCGCGTCCATTGCAGCCAAGAGGGGGGCGCCGGAACCGGGCCGAACCCGACGGACCGTGGCAAGGCAGGCACCAGGCGCCACCTCCTCACCGACCGGCGCGGCATCCCGCTGGCCTTCCTGCTGATCGGCGCCAACACGCAAGCAGGCCCTTCGGCGACCTGCTCGATGCCGTGCCACCCATCCCAAGCAAGCCCTATGATCATCGCCGCTGCCGCCGCGCCTGCCTTCGGCGCGGGATCAGGCACCGGATCGCGCGCCGCGGCATCGAGAGCAGCCGGAGGCTGGGCAAGCACCGGTGGGTCATCGAGCGCACATCCGCTTGGATCAACCGCTTCCGTCGCTCGGCCATCCGTTACGAGCACAGGCTCGACATCCACCAGGCCCCCACCGCGCTCGCCTGCTCCCTCATCTGCCTCAACGCGCTTCAGGGGCGGTTTTGAAAGGCGCTGCTAATCCGAATGGCCAATGCCATGGCGCGGCTGCGCTCCGTGGCGCTGCCGGAGCATGCGCGGCGGTCCCTGCTGGAGCAACTCGCCATGGTCCTTGCTGACGGCGAGAGGGGCATCGCCTCAGCCAGGGACCTGGAGATTCTCCAGGCCCACGGGCGGCACGCCCAGGAACGACTCGACCGCTGACCGTTTTGCCTCCTTCCAAAGCCTCAGTCTGGCCGTCCCTGGCTCCAGGAAACCTGCCGGTCAAAGAGCGGCACGGTGGAGACCGCCATCTTCGCGCTGCCGTCCTTGATCTGGCGTGCGTAGGACACGTAGATCAGCGTGTTGTTCTGGCGGTCATAGATGCGGCGCACCCGGAGGGACTTGAACACCAGGCTGCGCCCCTCGCTGAACACCTCCTCGCCGCCCTTATCCGTCTCGATCTCGCCAATGACGATGGGGCCGGTCTGGCGGCAGGCGATCGAGGAATTGGACGGATCCTCGAACCAGTTCCCCTTCGAGACGCGGTCGATGAAGCCGCGGCTGAAGTAGGTCAGATGGCAGGTCACTCCCTGCACCTCGGGATCGGTGAGCGCCTCGACGACGATGTCGTTACCTGTCCAGTCCGTGCTGATTTCACCGACCTGCTCGGCGTCAGCGGGCGCGGCGGCGATCAGTACGGCCGCGGCGGCGAGGAAAAAGTGTCTCATGATTTGCAATCCCTTAGGGTTTGGCGCCGCAGCGCCAGGAATGATTCGTGCCGACTGAACAGGGGCTGACCATGCCAGTTGCAGGCGGGCTAAGGCCTGTTAGAGCTTGATGGCTGTTCACATGTTCCGGGCATGGTGGAGAGCAATGGCAATCAGGTTTTCACGGATGCGACCTGGGCGATCTGCGAGCCACTGATCGGGGAGGCCAGGCCCCACGGTAAGACACCACCAAAGGACCTGCGCCGGACCATCTCAGCGATCCTCTGGCGGCACCAGAACGGCGCCAAGTGGCGCAGCATTCCCGACGATCGTCTGACGCATGACAAGGTTGAGCCCCAGCAGGTAGGGGCTCATGTCCTTGGTGAACGGCTCAGTGTGCAGGTAGCCGGCGTCGTAGAGCGGCACGCGGAAAAGCTCGAGCAGAAGAAAGCCGAGCAGCACGAAGGCCTGCAGTGGGTAGATGCGCACCAGCCAGGCAAAGGCGAACGGCTTGAAGCTCTCCCAGCGCACACCCTCGACGAACTTCCGCCCATCAGCATGGCTGGTCACGAAGCCGCTCAGCAGGAAGAAGAAGCCGACCCAGAGATAGCCCTTCTCGAAGAACTCGGTGTGGATCGGTGAATACGAGGTTGGGCAGGAAGCTGCCAAAGTTGTGGAACACGACGACCAGCAGCGCGGCGAAGCCGCGGAACGCGGTCAGCGTCGTGAACTCCTTGCGACTGGCTGAATCCTGCCGCGAAACCATGCTCGACATCAATCTCCCTGTTGGAGGCTGACCGCGCGCCGCCACGCGGCGCCGGGCACCGGGCCGTGACCTTACAGTGGTTCGAAAAGCTGCCAGGCGGCTGCTGGCCGGCCGCCGCGGCGCTTCAGAAGCCGATGACCCCCGTCACCCAAAGCAAAATGACGATTACGCCCGGCACGCCGAGCAGCCAAAGCAGCAATGGCATGATTCATCCCCCTAAGCCTGCGGACGGGTCGAGGCGCCCGCCCTGGTTTGCAGCCGAGCATACGGCAAGAGCGGTGCAGCTTGGTTATCCGCCGGAGCGCCGCCCTGGCGGGTGCCAAGCGCACCCGGCGCTTAGTCCTTGTTCAGAGTGTCGCGAGCCTTGTCTTTGGCGGCGCCATAGGTGTCCTGCACCTTGCCCTCCGCCTTGTCGGCCTGGCCTTCGGCCTTCATCTTCTCGTCGCCCGTCATTTCGCCCGCTCCCTTCTTGAGCGAGCCCTTGGCCTGCTCCGCCTTGCCCTCAACGCGGTCTTTGTCGACCATGATGTTCTCCAATTCGGTTTGATTGCAGGAAACGCCAGCACGGCGTTAGTGTCACCAGCTCGTTGAGGCGGAGCCCATTGGCAGGTGAGCAAGTTCGCTGCTACTGCCGCACCCTTATCGGCGCTGCGCAGCCCTATGGCTGCATGCTGGGCTAACCACCGCGCCTCGCCATGGTTTCGCCGCAATTCCATCAAGCCGGCTTGCTGGAGGATCTTGGATCCTGCGGACGTCCGCAGCCAGGGCGAGGTCTGTATCTGTACCTACTATCTCCAGCACTACCTATCTGTCTGGTTGTGAGACATCCTTGGCGTTTTGACGATGGTGCAGACCTTGGCGATGTCCTGCGCCCCAGCTTGCCCGGCGGGTTTGGTTCTGCAGAGCTTTCATCGGGCGGCAAGGCGCTCCGCGACGATCTGGTTCGGGGTCCGGCCCTGCAAGACCCGCTGTCGTCGGACGTTGTAGGCAGCGTTTGAGCGGCGTCAAATGCGAGGATCTGAGCGCGCTTGCAGTTCCAGGGCAAAAGGTCGTCAAGCCTGGAGGCAGAATGGCCAGCGATGCGGGCGAGCACATCGGCGAGCCAAGCGCGGGGCTCCACCCCATTCAGCTTCGCTGTGGCGATAAGCACGTAGATCATCGCGGCGCTTGCTGCCACGGTTGCTGCCTGCGAGCAGCCAAGTCTTTCTACAGTGGACCGCACTGCGGAACGCGCGTTCGGCGGCGTTATTTGTTGAATCGATCTGGCCATCGCAGAGAATTGGAAACAATACTTCCAACGGTGGACGAGACCCAACGCTTGGACGCGTAGTCCAATGCCTTCGCCAAATCGTTGTGGCGCGATCGATTCCGCACGGAAGCTTCGAGTATGCGGTGGCAGTCGATTATTTCTGTACTTCAATAGCCGCTCGTCACTATTAAAGGGCGATTTCAGCGCTCCCGCTTCGCCATATCATGAGAAAACGCGTTGTAGGTGCCGTGCTGCGTAACCTGGCCCGGCCTTTGGACGAACAGGACATGCAACCAGGCTTTCAGCCTCCCGGCGGCATAGGGGATAGCTATCGATGACAGCGGTCGCGATCTTCGCCAAGACGGCCGCGCTCAGCCCGGTCAAGACCCGGCTGGCTGCCGCTATCGGCCCTGACACTGCCACCGTTTTCCATCGACTCTCCGCCTGGGCCTGCGGCTCGGTGGTCACCGCCTGCGCGCCGCTTCTGCACGGCTACTGGGCCGTGGCGGAACAAGATGGGCTCGGCCATACAGACTGGCAGGGCCATCCCACCCTCTGGCAGGGGGAAGGCGGGCTGGAGCGGAAGCTCCACACCATCTACGCCGCCCTGCAGGAGCGCCACGGGCGCGTCCTGTTGCTCGGTTGCGACGCGCCGCAGATCAGCCCGGCCAAGCTGCTCGCGGCGGCGCGCGCACTGGAGACCGGGCCGCATCCCTTTGTCATGGGCCGCGCGGAGGATGGCGGCTTCTGGCTGTTCGGCGGGCGCTTGCCCATCCCTGCGGAGGTATGGATGACCGTTCCCTATTCGCAACCGGACACGGCGGAGCGCCTGCTTGCCGCCCTCGTCCCGATCGGCGGCACCGGCTTCCTACCCACCCTGCGGGACGTGGACGAGGCAGGCGACCTCGCCCCCCTGGCCACCGCCCTTGCGGCCCTTCCGCAACCCTTACCGGAACAGGTGCGCCTTCGTGCCTGGATCGAGGCGCTTCCGCGGCAGGCTGGCGTCACGTACCTGGAGGATCAGGCATCATGATGCCCGACACCCTTTCGCCGCCACCCAAGTTTCGCGATCCGGCCGTGACAGCCAAGGGAGAGGCGCGGGCGAGGGTCTCGCTCTCCGCTCTGCGGACGCTGTGGATCAACACCGGCACGCTGTGCAACCTCGCCTGCGCCAACTGCTACATCGAGAGCAGCCCGCGCAACGATGCGCTGGCTTATATCCGGCTGGACGAGGTTGCGGCCTACCTGGATGAGATCGCCGCCGGCCACCTGCCGGTGGAGGAGATCGGCTTCACCGGCGGCGAGCCTTTCATGAACCCGGACATACTGCCGATGCTGCGGACAGTGTTGGAGCGCGGCTTCCGCGCCCTGGTGCTGACCAACGCCATGCGGCCCATGCAGCGCCACGCGGTGGCACTGGCGGCGCTGAACGCGGCGCATCCCGACCAGTTGGCGGTCCGGGTCAGCCTGGACCATTATGGCGCCCCCCTGCACGATGCGGAGCGTGGCAGCGGCACCTTCGGCAAGAGCCTGGTGGGGCTGCGCTGGCTGGTGGAGAAGGGTTTCGCCGTCAGTGTCGCCGGCCGCGCCGCCTTCGGGCACGAGCCGGAGGCCATGCTGCGCCAGGGCTTCGCCGCGCTCTTTGCCGCCGAGGGGCTGCCGATCGACGCCGAGGATCCGGGCGCCCTGGTGCTCTTCCCCGAGATGGATCCGGAGGCCGATGTTCCGGAGATTACCACGGCCTGCTGGGGCATCCTGGGCAAGTCGCCCCAGAGCGTGATGTGCAGCTCGTCCCGCATGGTGGTGAAGCGGCGCGGCGCCGAGCGACCGGCGGTGCTGGCCTGCACCCTGCTGGCCTACGACCCACAGTTCGAACTGGGCGGAACCCTGGCCGAGGCAAGCCGGCCCGTCGCGCTGAACCATCCGCACTGCGCGCGCTTCTGTGTGCTGGGCGGCGCTGCCTGCAGCCGCTGACCTCCATCCCGGGCCCGGGAGAGAAACGCACCGAATGACGCTCTATCGCCGCCCCCTGCTGCGCGCTGTCGCCGGGCTGCTGCCTCTCGAAGGCGAGGCGCGCGCCGCCGGCCTGCCGCGCGTCTGCCACGACGCGCTCGCCAGCGGCCTCTGGCCCTCGCGGAATGTGCTGCCGAAGGCGGAACGCCGCCAGCAGGGCATCCCGCGCGCGCCGCGGCCGTTGCTCTGGCCAGCACCCCGACGCTTCCCCTGCTGAGAGGAGAACCAGCCATGGCCGACACCACCCAGTTCATCGCCGGTGCCGCTTTCCCGTCCATGACCTGGGCGCAGACCGATGGCGGCCGGCTGGACCCTGCGGGGATGCGGGGCTGGCGCCTGCTGGTCGTCTATCGCGGCGCCCATTGCCCGCTCTGCGAGAGCTATCTCGGCACCCTGGAGGGGCTGCTGGGCGAGTTCCGCGCGGCGGGCATCGCCGTCGCCGCTGTGTCGGGCGACCCGAAGGAGAAAGCTGAGGCAAAGGCGGCGGAGCAGGGCTGGAGCTTCCCCGTGGGCTACGGCATGACGGTGGAGGAGATGCGCCAGCTCGGCCTCTACGTCTCCACGCCCCGCTCGCCCGAGGAGACGGACCGGCCCTTCCCCGAGCCGGCGATCTTCGCCATCCGTCCGGACGGCACGGTGCAGATTGTCGATGTCTCCAACGCCCCCTTCGCCCGGCCCGATCTCGCGGCGCTGCTGAAGGGGCTGCGCTTCATTCAGGCCAAGGACTACCCCGTGCGCGGCACCGCCTGAGGCGGCGCGGCCAGCCGATGCCGGCGCGGCTGCTCCTGGCGGGGGCGGGGCACGCCCATCTGCACCTGCTGCACCGCGCGGCCGCGCTGCGCGCGGCGGGCCTCGCCCCCGTGCTGATCAGCCCGGCGCGGTTCCACTATTCGGGCCTCGCCGGCGCCGTGCTGGCGGGCGCCCTGCCGGAGAGCGCCAACACCGTCGATGTCGCGGCGCTGGCGGCGGCGCGCGGCGTGCCGCACCTGGACGGGCTGCTGGAGCGGGTGGATACCGCAGCCCGTCGCGCCTGGCTGGCGGATGGACGATGGATGGATTTCGACCTCGCCTCCTTCAATCTCGGCAGCGTCGCGGCGGCACCGGCGGCGCTGCTGGACGCGCCCGGTGTCTGGGCGGTGAAGCCGCTCGGCGGCCTCGCCACCCTGCGGCGGCGGCTGGTGGCGGAGATCGAGGCCCGGGAACGCTGCCCTGCCCTGGTGGTGGCCGGCGGCGGCGCCTCGGCGCACGAGGTCGCGGCCTCGCTCGCCGCGCTGGCCCGGCGGCACGGGGTGGCGCCGCGCGTGGCGCTGCTTGGACCCGCCCCCGGTGGCAAGGATGGCTGGGCGCCGCCCGCCGCGCTGCGGACGCTGCGCCGGAACCTCGCCGGGCAGGGCATCGCCCTGGTGGAAGGCCGTGCCGTGGCCCGCAGGCCCGGCGCCTGCGTGCTGGAGGACGGCACCGACCTGCCCTGCGACATGCTGGTGCTGGCCACCGGGCTGCGCGCGCACGCGCTGGTGGCGGAGCTCGGCCTGCCGGTGGATGCGCGCGGCCGGCTGCGCCTGACCTCCGCCCTGCATTCCGTGGCCGACCCTGCCATCTTCGCGGCGGGGGACTGCGCCGTGGTCGAGGGCCATCCACGGCCCATGGTGGGCGTGTTCGGCGTGCGCGCCGCGCCGGTGCTGCACCACAACCTTGCCGTTCATGCCGCCGGCGGGAGACCCGCCGCCTTTCGGCCGCAGCGGCGCTGGCTGGCCATTCTCGACCTCGGCGATGGCACCGGGCTGGCCGCGCGCGGGCGGCTCTGGTGGCATGGGCGCGCCGCGCTGTGGCTGAAGCGGCGGCTCGATCTTGGCTTCGTCCGCCGCATGCGCGCCGCCGGGGAGGCGCAGCCGTGACGGAGGCCCCGCATCTCTCCGTGGTCATCCCCCTGGCGCCGCGAGAGGCGGAGCATGGCGGGCTGCTTGCTGCCCTGCATGCCCTGCCGCCGGGGCAGGAGGTGATCCTTGTGCGCGCCGCCGGGCAGGCGCCGCCCGATCCTGGCCCCTGGCCGCCTCACCTGCTGCTGCGCCATGCCGAGGCCCCGGCCGGGCGGGCACGGCAGATGAACGCCGGCGCCCTCCTGGCGGGCGGCGAATGGCTTTGGTTCCTGCACGCGGACAGCCGCCTGCTGCCTGGCACGCTGCCGGCGCTGCTGCGCTTCACGGCGCGCGGCGCCCCGGCACTGGGCTGGTTCGCGCTGCGCTTCCGCGCCGACGGCCCCTGGCCCACGCAGCTGAATGCCTGGGGCGCCAACTGCCGCTCCGCCTGTCTCGGCCTGCCCTTTGGCGACCAGGGGCTCGTGTTGCCGGCAGACAGCTTCCGCGCCCTCGGCGGCTATGACGAGGCGGCGCCCTATGGCGAGGACCATCTGCTGGTCTGGGCCGCCCACACGGCGCGGCTGCCGGTGCGGCCGGTGGGGGCAGCGCTCTCCACCTCGGCCCGTAAATATGCCTGCCGAGGCTGGCTCGGCACGACCTGGCTGCACTGGCGCCTCACCGCCCGCCAGGCCTGGGGGGCGTGGCGCCGCCTGCGCGCCGCCCGTGCCGCCGCGCCGCCGCGCCGCTAGGCATCCGCGCCTTGTGCGAGCCTGTCCCTGGCGCCGCCGTCTCGCAATGCCAATCCTCGTCGGGCTGCTTGCCACGGCGTGAGCAGGCACAATTTCCGGGGTGCCGCGTCCGACGCCAGGTAACCTCGCCTCCCGGCATGGCGAACAGGCAGGAGAACCCGGTCATGGGACCATCCGGAGCGCCTGTGGCGGCGCGCCGCGCGGCAGCGGGGATCGAATGTCGGGCGCCATGGCCATCCCATCCTGCGCGGGCCTTGGCCTGTTGAGCGGGGCGCGGGCCACGGCGCAGGACCGCCACCCGCATTGGGCGGCGCTGATGGCGCGGGCGCAGGCGGGCGACGCGCGCGCCTATGAGGCGCTGCTGCGCGAATGCCTGCCGCTGCTGCGCGCCGTCTGCCGCGCCCGCCTGCGCGAGCCGGCCGAGGCGGAGGACGCGGTCCAGGACACGCTGCTCAGCCTGCACCGGGTCCGCCACACCTACGACCCCGCGCGCCCTTTCCGCCCCTGGCTGATGGCGATCGCGGAGCGGCGGGTGGCCGACCGGCTCCGCAGGCTGGCGCGCCAGCGCGGGCTTACCCCTCCGGTGGAGGAGGCGGAGGAACCGCGCGAGCCCGGCCCGGGCGCGGAGCAAACGCTGGCCGACCGGCAGGACACCGCGCGGCTGCGCGAGGCTGCCCAGGGCCTGCCGCCGGCCCAGCACACCGCCGTGATGCTAACGAAAATTGAGGAGCTTTCGCTGGCCGAGGCGAGCCGCCGCTCCGGCATGTCGGTCGGGGCGCTGAAGGTCGCGACCCATCGCGCCCTACATGCCCTGCGGCGGCGCCTAAGCGGGGAGGATTGACGAGCGATGCGCAGCGAGGAGCTGATCTCCAGACTGGCAAGGGATTTGCGGCCGGTGCGGCGCCTGCCCGGCCCGCTGGCTCTCACCGCGGCCTGGGTCGCGCTGGCTGCCTGCGTGGTGGGCACGGCGGTGCTGCTCATGGGCCCGCGCGAGGACCTAATGGCACACCTTGCCGCGCCCGACCGCGCCCTGCCGCTGCTGGCGGCGGTGGCCACCGGGCTGCTGGCGGGCTTCTCGGCCTTCCAACTCGCCCTACCCGATCGCGACGGGCGCTGGGGGCTGCTGCCGCTGCCGGCCGTCCTGCTGTGGCTGACGGGCATGGGCTGGGGGTGCCTGGCGGACCTCGCGCGGATCGGGCCGGCGGCCCTGCGGCTCGGCGCCAGCTTCGCCTGCTTCGGCTTCATCACCGCGCTTGGCCTGCCGCTCACGGCCGGCATCGCCTTCATGGCGCGCCACGCGGCTGCGCTGCGGCCGGGACCCGTTGTGGCGCTGGGCGGCCTGTCCGCCGCCGCGCTGGCCAGCGTGGGGCTGAGCTGCGTCCACCACCTCGACACCGCGCTGATGGTGTTGGCCTGGCACGGGGTCGCGGTGCTCTGCGTCACCGCCGTGGCGTGGAACTGCGGGCCGTGGCTGCTGCGCCGCCTGGGCGCCGCCGCGCCGCGCCTGTAACCCGCGCGCCGGCGGCACCGAAGAGGCAGGCGGACCAGCACGGAAGAACCACCATGGATGATCCCCAGGCCAGCCGCGGCCGCCGCCCGGAGAGCCGAGGCGGCGTGCTGCAGACAGATCTTTGCGTGCTGGGCGCCGGCTCGGCCGGGCTGTCCGTCGCGGCGGGCGCGGCGCAGATGGGCGCCGCCGTGGTGCTGGTGGAGCCAAACCTGATGGGCGGCGACTGCCTCAACACCGGCTGCGTGCCCTCCAAGTCGCTGCTCGCTGCCGCCCATGCGGCGCAGGCCATGCGCGAGGCTGGCCGCTTCGGGATACGACCGCACGAGCCGGTGGTGGATGCCGCCCGCCTGCACGCGCATGTGCATGGCGTGATCGCTGCCATCGCGCCGCATGACTCGGTGAAGCGGTTCGAGGGGCTCGGCGTCACCGTGCTGCGCGCCGCTGGCCGCTTCACCGGGCCTGACGAGGTGGAGGCGGGCGGCACCCGCGTAAGGGCACGGCGCTTTGTGGTGGCCACCGGCTCCTCCGCCGCCATGCCTCCCATCCCCGGCCTGACCGATGGGCCGGTGCTGACCAACGAGACCATCTTCGGCCTCGCCGAGATTCCCAGCCACCTCGCCATCCTCGGCGGCGGGCCGATCGGAGTGGAGATGGCGGTGGCGTTCCGCCGCCTCGGCAGCGCGGTGACGCTGGTGCAGCATGGCACCATCCTGCCGAGGGACGAGCCGGAGGCCGTGGCCATCCTGCGCGCCGCGCTGCGGCGGGAGGGGGTCGCGCTGCTGGAGCACGCGCGGGCCACATCGGTGGAGCACCACGCGGGCGGCGTGCGGCTGTGGCTGGAGGGCGCGGGGGCGGTGCAGGCCACCCACCTGCTGGTCGCCGCCGGACGTCGCGCCAACACCGCAGGGCTGGGGCTGGAGACGGCAGGCATCGCCACGCATGAGCGCGGCATCAGGGTAGATGCGGGGCTGCGCACCGGCAACCGCCGCGTCTTCGCCATCGGCGACGTAGCGGGCGGGCCACAGTTCACTCATGTCGCGGGCTACCACGCGGGCATCGTCATCCGCCGTGCGCTGTTCGGCCTGCCGGCCAGGGTAGACTACGCCGCCCTGCCCTGGGTCACCTATGCCGACCCGGAACTGGCCCATGTCGGCCTGACCGAGGCCGCCGCGCGCGATGCCGGTCACGCCGTGACGGTGCTCGCCGAGCCGCTCGCCGGCAACGACCGCGCCCAGGCGGAGCGGACGACGGAGGGCATCATCAAGGCTGTGCTGGGGCGGCGCGGCCGCGTGCTCGGCGTTACCATCGTGGCGCCGCGGGCGGGCGAGATGATTGCGCTCTGGGGGCTGGCGATCCAGAAGCGCCTCGGCATCGGCGCCATCGCCGCCTCGCTGCCGCCCTACCCGACCATGGGCGAGATCTCGAAGCGCGCGGCAGGCGGCCACTACACGCCGCGGCTCTACGGCGAGCGGGCGCGGCGCCTTGTCGGGCTGGTGCAGCGGTGGCTGCCGTGAGCGGCCGCGCGGCGCGGCTGCTGGGCAACCGCCGGCTGTGGATCGGCCTCGGCCTCGTCGCCGCCTTCCTGGCCCTGCGCTTCAGCGGCTTGGGCGAGGTGTTCTCCCTCGATACCCTGTCGCGGCATCAGGAGGCGCTGGCGCGGCTGGTGGCGGAGCACGCTGTGCTGGCGGCGCTGGGCTACCTCGCGGTCTATGTCGGCGTCGCGGCCTTGTCGCTGCCCGGTGCCACGGTGCTGACCCTGGCGGGCGGCTTCCTGTTCGGCGCCGTGGCCGGAACGGCGCTGACGTTGGTGGGCGCCACAGCGGGCGCCACGCTGCTGTTCCTGATGGCGCGGCGCCTGTTCGGCGCCAACGCTCTGGACCGGCTGGGTGAGCGGGCGCGGCAACTGGGCGAGAACATGCGCGGCAATGCCGCCTCCTACCTGCTGATGCTGCGGCTGGCGCCGGTCTTTCCCTTCTTCCTGGTCAACCTGGTGCCGGCCTTCGTGGGCGTCAGGCTGCCGGTCTTCGTGGCTACGACGCTGCTGGGCATCCTGCCCGGCACGGCGGTGTTCAGCCTCGCTGGCGCTGGGCTCGGCGAGGTGCTGGCCGCAGGCGGCACGCCAGAGCTCTCCGGCGTGCTGACGCCGCGCGTGGTGGGTGCGCTGCTGGGCCTGGCCGCGCTGTCGCTGCTGGGCATCCCGCTGAAGGCACGACTGTCGCGTGGACAGAGCTGAGAGGCATCGTCAACCCGGCAAGGCGCGATCCGTTGGGGAGGATTGGCCATAAGCCGGAAAACTCCCGCAAGGACCGGGCCGGTTTTCCGGTTTAAGGCCAACAGGACAAATAGAAGTGCAGTCGCTCAAATCTCACGCGATAACCCCTGGCAACCGCCTGTGGTGGTCACACGTTGCTCCGCTGACCGGAGGATCCAGGATCATGCGACAGCTCCTCGCCCGTAGCATCCTTTTCCTTGGTCTAACGCTCCTGGCTTCCTGCGCAGGCCACGGTCCTGCGGGGTTCGACCAGACTATGTCCACCTATGTTGGCCAACCGGAAGTGCGCCTGGTTGAGGGGCTGGGCGTGCCCCAGCGTGTCTATGAGACAGAGGGCCGGCGCTTCCTGGAGTATGACTTTGGCAGCAAGGCTGTTCCTGCATCCTCAGGTTTCAGCTTCGGCCTTGGTGCAGGAAGCTTCGGCGGTGGTCGTTACGGACGTGGTGGCGGTATCGGCACTGGGATTGGGATTGGCATTCCGCTTGGTGGTTCTGGCTATGAGGCGGCTCCGTGTATTGTCACGTTCGAAGTTCGCGACGACCGAGTGCTGGATTTCCGTCGCCAAGGAGAAAGCTGCCGCTGAAGCAGCGCCAACTGTCGGCGTTTCTCCATCGGCGTGTGTCAGCACGGCAGGGTCCTCAACAGGCCATAATGGGATCTGCTCACTGCTTATCAGGCACAATGATCAGCGCGGCCATACTCGTCTGAATGGCCACCCCGGTCGCCACGTTTTCCAGAACGTGGCATAGCATCTCGTGACGGCACTAATGGAGCCAGCTAACGCTTTGTGCCCGCGTCTTTAAACTGCGGCTGGTCAGCTCTGCGAAGAATCTCCTGCCGGATGCAAATATCGCAAACTTGCATGTCATGTGCGGCACCAGAAATCGATATGAGCCTCTTGCATCAAAAATTGCCAGTTACTCTTTTCATTAAAAAGTGAGAACAATTTGAACGGGAAGGTACGACATTAAAGGGAGGCGCCGGACGTTGTACGGGCGTCCGTAAGGTGAACCCCAAGTTATGCAAATATTTCGGTGGCGGGTATGCGTCGGCTAACGCTGCGAACGCGACTGATATGTCTTGTGATTGCGGGTGTCTTTCCGCTGCTCGCCTTCAACCTCGTCAGCATCTATGACCGCTATCGAGACGACCGTGCGCGCGCCTCCCAGCAGGCGCTCGACCTTGCACGCGGCTTGGCGCTGTCCGTCGAGGGTGAGATCCGCGCCCGCATTGCTGTGCTCCAGGTCCTTGCTCTGTCGCGCTCGCTCGTGGACGGGGATCTGACCACCTTTCGTGCGCAGGCTGAAGCCGTGGTCGCTCAGCAGGCGCCAGGCTCCAACATCCTGCTTCTGCGCGAGAACGGGCAGCAGGTACTCAATACGGCTCTGGCGCCCGGCGCGCCCTTACCGGTGCGACAGTACCTGGAAAACCAGCGCCAGGTCTTTGCCACCGGTCGCCCGTCTGTCTCGGACATCTACTTCGGAATTGTGCTGCGCCGGCCCCTCGTGGCTGTCGAAGTGCCGGTGCGGGACGCGGATGGGCGGGTCGTCTTGGTGCTCGCGCTGAACCCCACGCTCGATGCCTTCGAGCCCCTGGTTCGACGACAGCTTCCTGATCCTGGATGGACCATCGCGATCTTTGATCGGGCCGGCATCGTCGTTGCCAGCGTGCCGTCTTCCGAGCGCTATATTGGGAGCCCAGTGGCGCCCGACATGCGGAAGGCCTGGTTGTCAGGCAATACGGAGGTGATCGCCGAATCCTCGTCTCCGGAGGGAGCCCGCACGCTGACCTCTTTCAGCCGGGTACCCGAGCTGGGCTGGGGCGTTGCGGTCGCGGTTCCGGTGGCAGACCTTGCACGACCGGCGCGGCGGGCCGCTGTGACATCACTCTTCGTGGGGCTGGCGCTGCTCACTCTGGGGCTCGCCTACACCCACTGGATCGCTCGCGGCGTCCTGCAGCCGATTCGGGACCTTCTCCGCCGCACCGCCGCACCGGACGACAACGATCCTGGTCCGGCGCCAGCCGGCCTGGGCCTGCCGGAAGCCGATGCGCTGGCGCTCGCGCATCTCGACGAGGCTCGCCGCCGCCGTGCGGCGACCGCCGCCCTGGTGGACAGCGAGCGCCGCTTGCGGCTCGTCGTCGCCGAGTTGGACCACCGTGCCAAGAATGCTCTCGCAACCGTGCAGTCGCTCGCTTTCCAGACCGCGCGCAGCGATGCCGGTGCAGACCCTGCGCGCTTCACCGAGGCTTTCACCTCGCGCCTGCAGGCTCTGGCGCGGGCACATGACCTGCTGACGGCCTTCTCGTGGGAAGGTGCCGCGCTGGGCGCCGTCGTGACGGCCGGCTTGGCTCCCTGGCTCGCTGCGGACGAGGCGGCAGCTGAGCCGCGCCTCGTGGTGAGTTGCCCCTGCGACCTTCCGATACCGCGGACGGCACCAGGCCAGGCTCAGGCGCTCGCCATGGCTTTGCATGAGTTGGCCGTGAATGCTGTCAAGCATGGTGCCCTATCCGTGCCCGGAGGTCGCGTCGAAGTCAGGTGCTGTGCCGCTCCGGCCGGCCTGAGTGGGGAAATCGAATGGACGGAGACGGGTGGGCCGCTTGTTTGCGGACCGCCTACAAGACGAGGCTTCGGAACCCGGCTCCTTGAACGTGCCCTGCTGCACGACCTTGGACCAGGAGCAAGGGTTACCCTGGACTTCGCCGCAAGCGGCTTGCGGGCAGTAATCCGCTTCTCGCCCCGAGAAACCAAGCACGAGCTGTGAAGTGTCTCAGCAGCGCAAAGCATGCCGGACAAGCTATGTAATTTTAGAGCGATTCCATACTGGGTGGCGGCGGCGAGGATCTGACCCCTTGAGCCGGGTGCCCGTCAGGCTACCGGCTAGCATTTGCCGCGATAGACAGCTATGCGCCCCTTTCCGGCAACAACCTTAGGTCGAGGATGCCTGAAAGCGGGCTTTCGGCACCAGTAGACGGTGTCCCCCTCTCGCCTTATGGCTCGTAACCTATCCCATCCTGCTTCGACCTCGCTCCCCGCCACGGGAGAAGCCGCCCGGTTCAGAGCCATGGTCCGCTGTGGCGTCGGGCGGACCGCGTTAGATTCGATTTTCCACGTAAGAGATGCCGCTGATGCCCCTCTTTGTCTCCTTGTGCGCCGTGCGCGCGTCGCAGTGCGCATGAGTGTTCCCCGCCTGGAATGGACCGCAGGCACCGCCGCTCATGACGCGGCCTGGCTGTCCGGGGCGGGCGCTCTCCCTCCCCGCCGCGTCGTCGCCGTCGATGACACGATCCGCGCCGACGATGCCTTCCGTCTGGCCTCCGAGAGCGTCGGGCTGCTGTGGGGCGGCGATTTTCAGAACGCCCGGCAGCTGCTCCAGGCGATGACGCGCCGCCTCAACAAGCAGACGGAACGCAGCCGCCTGCCCGATGACATGCCCATGCGCGAGCGCTTCAACCGCTACCGGCAGGGCCAGGCGCGCCGGGCGCGCACCCTGGGCATGGTGCTGATCCCGCTCGATGCCGCCCAGGCGATTCCCCTGCGGCGCGCGCCGGATGTGCGCGCGGCCCTGCGCCATGCGCTCGACCTGCCGGAAGGCAACGCCATCGTATCGCTGCGCGAACTGCAGGGCATGGTGGGTGCCTATGAATGGCACCGCAACGGCGTGCCGGTCCCGGCTCTGGCAGGCGAGACGATTCACCCGGATTTCGGCGTGTTCTCACCGATCCGCGGCGAATACCTCGATCTGGTCGCACGCGCACCATTGCCGATGGGCGGGACCGCCTTCGATATCGGCACCGGCACCGGCGTGCTGGCCGCCATTCTGGCCCGGCGCGGCATGCCGATGGTCATCGCCTCCGACCTGTCGCCACGCGCCCTGGCCTGTGCCCGCGCCAATATCGAGCGGCTGGGCCTCTCAGGGCAGGTGGCGGTCCAGGAGGCCGACCTGTTCCCGCCGGGGCGCGCCGCCCTGGCGGTGTGCAATCCGCCCTGGCTGCCCGGCAAGGCGTCCTCGACCCTTGAGCAGGCGGTGTATGACCCGGACAGCCGCATGCTGCGCGGCTTCCTGGGCGGATTGGCGGCGCATCTGTTGCCGGGCGGAGAAGGCTGGCTGATCCTGTCCGACCTTGCGGAACATCTGGGCCTGCGCAGCCGCGACCAGTTGCTGGGCATGATCGAGGCGGCCGGCCTGGTGGTCATCGATCGGCTCGACACCCGGCCGCGCCATGGCAAGGCCTTCGACGCCAGCGACCCGCTGCACGCGGCGCGGCTTCAGGAGACGACCTCGCTCTGGCGCCTGGGCGCGGCGAAACCCTGATAGCAGCGGGCGCGTCGCTGCGGCACAGGATGGCCCGGGCGTGTATGGAGCGAGCGGCGCGGTCGGGCAAAGCCGGTTTCCTTGCGCAATGCGCCCGGACCCCGGTGCCCTGGCCGCCGACAGGGCCTACGAGCGCAGGTCTTTCTTCGCGGACCGGTACACTCTCTGCAGCATGGCCTGACGGCGGCGTTCGACCTCCTGCGCCATCCGGTCCTTCTTTACCCCCAAGGCTGCCAGCTCCTGGCTCAGCTTCTGGAAATGCGCCCAGCGGCCGGCGTCGAGACGGCCTTCCTCCAGCGCCCCGCGCACCGCGCAGCCTGGTTCGCTGCTGTGCCCGCAGTCGCGGAACCGGCAATTCCGGGCAAGCTGTTCTATGTCGTCGAAGACCGTGCTGAGACCTTCATCCGCGTCCACCAGGCCCACTTCACGTATGCCGGGCGTGTCGAGGATCAGCCCTCCACCGGGGAGCAGGATGAGCTGCCGGTGGCTGGTGGTGTGGCGCCCCCGGGCATCGGCGGCGCGGATTTCCTGGGTCGCCATCCGCTCCTCACCCAGCAGGGCGTTCACCAGAGTGGATTTGCCGACGCCCGACGAGCCGATCAACACACAGGTCTCGCCCGGCGAGATGTGTTCCATCAAAGCGTCCAGGCCCCGCTCTTGCCGCGCCGAGACGACAAGCACCGGGCAGCCTGCCGCCAGGGCGGCTATCTCGGCGGCCTGGCTTTCGGGCTGCTCGCACAGATCGGCCTTGGTCAGCACCACCACCGGCCGCGCACCGCTCTGCCAGGCAGCGGCGAGGAAGCGCTCAAGCCGGCGCGGATTGAGGTCGGCGTTCATCGAGGTGACAACGAAGACGACGTCGATATTGGCGGCGATGACCTGCAGCGTCTGCACGCTGTCGGCCGCCCGGCGCACAAAGGCCGTGCGGCGAGGCAGGACGGCATGGATGGTGGCCTTGCCCTCGCCAGCCTTTGCCGACAGCGCCACCCAGTCGCCGGCGGCCGGATGACCTGCCTCCCGAGCCTCGTGGCGCAGGCGGCCGGATAGCCTGGCGCTCAGGTTGCCGCCATCCGTGACCACCAGATGCGCTTCGCGCTGCTGGACGATGATACGCCCGGGGAGGTGACCGGCGCGCGCATGCGGCTCGAAATCCAGTTGCAGCGCGTCGGACCAGCCGTACTGTTCGATCAAAGGCGGCACTCTCACGTGAAGTGGGCATCCTAGCACCGACAGGATGGCGAGCCGATCAATTTGGGCTTTGGCAGGTTGCAAGGCTGTTGGCCCAGCACCGCGCGGGTAGCGGTGCATTGCGCCGCCAATGGCCCGCTGCCAGGTCTTGCTCAGGGATTGGCGCTGTCCCGCCCGACAATAGCCCCGCCGGCCACCTGAGCACGACCATTGGTGACCCTAACCCGGGCAGGGGACAGGCAGCTTTTTCCTGCCGGCAGCCTGACAGTGCCTCTTGCTCTGTTGGAATCTTCCTGACCAACCTCTGAGGATCATGAGGTTGTGGGTGGGGACGCGCAGGACGAGTTCACGCCGCTGAGCCTGATGGCCGCGCGCGGTCAGGGCGGAGCCGAGGCGGCGCTTGTGCTGGCTGAAGCCGCTCGCGATGCGCCAGCGCTGGTTGTAGATGGGGCGAGGGAAGTGCTGGCGGAGAGCACGCCGGCAGGGCGTTCTCGGCCAGCGCCGTCCAGTGTTCCGCCGGTTCAGGGCAATGATGCTGCGCCCGATGCCGGGAGGTCCGGCTGCCATAGGCCGGCAAGCTTCGCCGCCCGACAGCCAGCGCTTCACGCGTGACCCGTACCGCCGGCTTCGTCATCCCACGCATCGATGACCTCGTAACCAGATCCCAGATGCCGTCCCAGCGCTCCAGCCCACCATAACGCTTCAACAAAAAAAAGGCACTGTGAATGGGCTTCAGCAGCCAAGCCCCTCCAAATTCGCCAGCAAGTGTGGATGCGGCACCGGCTGCTGCAGCAGAGCCTCGGCCGCCAGGCAACTCTCCAACACCAGCCTCTCGCCATATCTGGGCCCTACCACCTGCAGGCCAACAGGCAAGCCCGCTCTCGACACGCCACAGGGAATGGACGCGGCAGGCTGCCCGGTCAGGTTGAAGGGCAAGGTGTAGGCCACGCCGTCGCGCCAGCGATCATAGGCCGGGGAGTGATACACAGTCTCGACCGGCGGCGCGACATGTGGCGCCGTTGGAGTCAGCAGCAGGTCGTGGTTCTCATGCAGCGCTGCAAAGCACCGATGGAGCCGTGCGCGTGCCGCTTCGCCGGCGAGCAGCCGCTCGGCGCTCAAGTCGAGGCCCCGTTCGGCAATCCGGCGGAACTCAGGGTCAAGCTCGTCCCAGCGTTCCCGCGGCACGCCTCGCAGCAGATGCGCGAAGCCTGCGATCCAGAAATCCTCAAAGACAGGCTGCAGTGGCTGGATCACCGGCCCGACATCTTCGATATGAGCACCCGCCTCGCGCAGACAGGCCATGGCCTGCTCCAGGCAGGCGCGCACGTCCCGGTCGGGCTCTACCCCGCCGAGGTTTGGTGCATAGGCCAGGCGCAGGCCCTGCAGCCTCGGGCGCAGCGCAGTCAGCCAGTGCTCCGGCGGCTCCGGCAGGGCGTACCAGTCGCGACGGTCCGTCCGTGCCATGACTTGCAGAGCAAGTGCCGCATCGGCGACGTTGCGCGTGAGCGGCCCGCCCGCATTCAATGTCGCAAAAATGCCCTCGGCCGGGTGATGCGGCACCCGCCCAAAGCTAGGCTTGAAGCCGAAGAGGCCGCAGAAGCTGGCGGGAATGCGAATGGACCCACCGGCATCGTTGCCGTGGGCGATGGTGCCAATGCCGGCAGCCAAGGCCGCCGCCGCCCCGCCGGAAGAGCCGCCGCTGGAGCGGTCGAGCGCCCATGGATTGCGTGTGAAGCCCTTGAGCCGACTGTCCGTGATGCCTTTCCAGGCAAACTCCGGCGTGGTCGTTTTTCCGAGGATCACCGCCCCGGCCTCTCGCAGGCGCGCAACCACGGGCGCATCTTCGGCTGCCGGGATGGCCGAGGAGGTGGTCGACCCGTTACGCGTCGGCCATCCCTTCATGTCCACATTGTCTTTGATCGTGACGGGCACGCCATCCAGAGGGCCGCGGGTCGCCCGCTGCCGCCAACGCTGGGCGGCCTCCTGCGCTGCGTGGAGGGCACCCTCCCGGTCCACCGCCTGGAAGGCGTTCAGCGCCGGCTCCAGCACCTCAAGACGTGCCAGATGCCGCTCGGCAACCTCCACCGGCGACAGATTGCCTGCCGCGTAACGCTGACCCAGCGCCGTGGCTGACAGAAAGCAGATCTCGTCCAACTCCACCACCCTCCTGGCCTTCGCCTTCTGCCGCGCGAGATCTCCCGCGCGGCCTCTCCCGTACGGCGGCTCAGGCCGGACGGACGTTCCAGAACTTGGCAAAGCCGCCAAGGACCCCAGTGATGTTATTGCGCCACGCGCTCGGCTGCCGCATCTGCCCGAGAGGGTAGAAGGGCACGTCTGTCATGCACTGGCGCTGAATATCCTGGCAGATCCTGGCCCGTGCAGCATCGTCGGGCGCCTCGTACCAAGCTTCGTAGAGCTCCTCCGTCCGCGAGCTCGTGGACCAGCCGGCATAGCCGGCCTCGCCGGTTCCGCGCATGGCAATATGTGTGGCCGGCGTCATCCAGTCCGTGCCATTCCAGTTCGTCACGAAGCAGTTCCAGCCGCCCTGCTCCACAGGGCCCTTGTTGGTGCGCCGCTGCAGCAGCGTGCCCCAGTCGGTCGATACGTATTCCACGTTCATGCCGATCTTGCTGAACATGTCCGCCGCCACGTCGCCGAGCGGCTTGATGACGGCGTAATCGCTGGGCACAAGCAGCACGACTTTCTCGCCCGCATAGCCTGCCGCCTTGAGATCCGCTTTGACCTTGTCGTAGTTGCGGGGGCCGCGCAGCGGCTCCAGCCCGGCATCGCTCGCCATCGGAGTGCCTGGGCAGAAGACGCCGATGGGCGTGTGGTACATCGAAGGATCGTCTCCGACGATCGCCTGCATGTAGGATTCCTGGTCGATCGCGCGCATGACGATGCGGCGGATCTCTGGATTGTCGAAGGGCGGCTGGAGGTGGTTGGGCCGCATCATCGACAGGATGCCGGCCGGATCCACCACCTCGACCTTGATCGAGCGGCTGCGCCGCAATACGGGCAGGAGGTCATGATTGGCGTGCTCCCACCAATCCTGCTCACCCGACTGCATCGCCGCGGCCGCGGTGGAAGCATCGGTGATCGTGGTCCATTCGACGCGGTCAAAATAGGCAACCTTGGGACCGGCCGTGCCGCTCGGCGTGCCGCTCTCTCGCGGCTTGTAGCCCGCGAATCGCTCATAAACGTTGCGCGATCCCTGCAGCCGCTCATCCGCCTTGTAGCGGAAGGGCCCGCTGCCGACGATCTCGGTGATCTGCTGCATGGCGTCAGTCTTGGCCAAGCGCTCTGGCATCATCGCCGGCATGTAGACGGGCGACTTGCCCAGTGCATCAGGAAGAAGCGGAAAAGGCTTCTTCAAACGGAAGCGGATAGTCCGGTCATCAGGCGCAGAAAGCTCATCCGTTGCCCGCATCAGGGCGCCGCCAAAGGCATCACGCTGTGCCCAGCGGCGGATGCTGGCGACGCAGTCCCGCGCAAGCACTCTTTCTCCATCGTGCCAGAGCAGCCCCTCCCGCAGACGCAGCGTCCAGAGCTTGCCGTCATTCTCAACAACGTGGCCTTCGACCATTTGAGGGGCGGCGGCGTAGTTTTCGTCTTGTCCGTAGAGCGTGTCGAAGACCATGAAGCCATGGTTTCGGGTGATGTTGGCCGTGGTCCAGTGCGGATCAAGAAAAGCCAGGTCTACATGCGGAACGTGGCGCAGCGTGCGGCCTGCAGCACTCCGGGAGACCTTTGGCATTGTCAGCGACAGCGCGGCTGTTCCAGTTGCCAGTAGGAGCGAGCGTCGATGCATGAGTTTTCCTCCCAATTGTGGAGCAGAGTGTCTGCTGACAGGAGGTTACCGCCGTGCAGATGCAGCGCAACCGCGCCAGCTCCTAAAAGTACTTCGTCGGCAGCACTGTGAGGTCGAGACCGGCGGCCTCGGTGGCTTCCTGACCGATGGCTCCGGCCGGCCATCCTGTTCGAGGCGCACCGCTTCTCGTGCGAGAGCGGCGGGCTTCACCAACGTGGAGGCCTTCGTGGCCGCCATGGCGGAGAGCGACGCGCGGCACTTGGTGGCGCTGGACTGGGCCGCCTTTGCCTGCGGCCACACAACGGCACCGCCTACCGCGAGAACCGCTATGACACCCGCCTGGCGGCCGGTCGAAAGGCGCAGCCAGCGCTGCCATCCTGAACAGCCGCACGCTACGCTCCTTGCCGGAAAGCGGCGAGCGGGCGGGCTATGATGGAGCCAAACGCAAGAAGGGTTCCAAGCTGCACCTGGCGGTCGGCACGCTGGGCCATCTGTTGGCTCTCCATGTCACGCCCGCCAGCGCGGATGACCGCGCTGAGGTCGGGCGGCTGGCCCGGGCGGTGCAGGCCTCCACCGGGCAGAGCGTCGAACTGGCCTATGCCGATCAGGGCTACACCGGCGCGCGGGCTGCCGAGGCTGCCAGGGTGCACAGCATCGAGCTGGAGGTGGTGAAGCTGCCGGAGGCCAGGCGCGGCTTCGTGCTTCTGCCGCGGCGCTGGGTGGTCGAGCGGCCGTTTGCCTGGGCCAGCCGCTTTCGGCGGCTGGTGAAGGACTACGAGCGCTATGCCACCACTCTTGCCGATCTCCACCTCGTCGCCTTCGCCTGCATCATCCTCAAGCAAGCCGCGCAATTGGCCGCAGGTCCATGACAGTCTTTAGAGTATCACAGAGTATTTACTACCTATGCGTGCGCATTAGCCAATTTAAACAACCCGACGAAGGGGTTCTATGGCTAGAAATCGTCATAGAGCTTCCCTTCCTTCGCCGAGAGAAACCAGACCATGCCGATCTTCTACGGTTCCGCAAACGCTGACATCATCAATCTCTCTACGCGTACGGCAGACTACACGATCTACGGCAACGGTCTGGATGACTACTCGGCGTCCTCGAGCAACAACACGATCCACTCCGGCTCTGGCAGCGACACAATCTATGCCGGCTATGGCAGGGACATCGTGCGAGCCGGTGCTGGCAATGACACGATCTTCGGTTATGGAGCCGATGGCCTGACGGCCGGTGCCACCGCGGCCTATGCTGAATACGACGGCAGCGATGTTCTGAATGGGGGCGCTGGCAACGACAGCATCTTCGGTGGGGGCGGCAACGACCATCTCCTGGGCGGCACCGGCCATGACATTCTCCATGGTGAAGGCGGGAACGACATCGTTGACGGAGGAGACGGCAACGACATCATCTCGAGCGGCGAAGGCGCCGACATTCTGCGAGGTGGTGCCGGCAGCGATGTCTTCATCTACACGTACAGCGCCACCGGCGCTTCGGATGCGAATGGCGGCCGTGACATTATCCGGGATTTCCAGTCCGGGGCCGACAAGGTCGATCTCAGCGGCTACAATATTTCATCGACTGACCTTACCATCAACCAGACCGCCAAGGGCTTGTTGCTGAGCTTCCTTGCCGTCTATGAGACGGGGGAGATCCTGCTCGAGGGCGTGAGCGGCTTGCATGCGGGCGATATTATATTCGCTTGAACCTGATTTCCGTTCGCCGATTTTGATGAGGCCTATCAGTTGCGCCTCCTGATTATCTGGCCTGATCACCAGACAACGTGACAATGCCCTTCCACGGTGTGCTGCTGGTTAGGGCTTGTGTGCGCGTGGATCTGCATCACACGGTCGAGGCGCTGCTGCCGTTTCCACAGCGGCCTTTTAGTTAGTGCAGGAAAAGGCGTGGTCGCTGCCCTGGAGCATGTCCTTGGTCAGCGACCACTCTCAAGCAGCATTACCTCACCCGAACATGTAGTCGGAGCTGGCGAGGTTTGTGACGCCTTGCAGGGTGACATGGTCCACCGAGCCATCGGCTGCCTTGATGGCGAAGACGCTGCTGCCCTCGTGGTAGATGCTGGCGCCCTTGCCGAAGCCTTCCAGCACCAGCATGTCGCCGCCGGCGCGTCCGGCACCCTGGAAGTCGGTGACCAGGTCGTGGCCCATGCCCTTGCCGATGACGAACTTGTCGTCGCCGCCGCCGCCGGTCAGCACGTCATTCCCGCCGCGGCCGTTCAGGACGTTGGGGGAGCTGTTGCCGATGATCCGGTTGGCCTGGGCGTTGCCCGTCGCCGCCGTCCAGGAGGTGCCGGTGATGATGAGGTTCTCGACATTGTCCGGCAGGGTGTAGCTGCTCAGCCAGGTCTCCACCGTGTCGGTGCCCTGGCCGGCCAGCTCCACCACCTTGTCGCCGGCGGTGTAGACGACATAGGTGTCGTCGCCCTTGCCGCCCTTCATGGTGTCGTTGCCGCCGCCGGACTTGAAGGCGTCGTGGCCATCGGTGCCGGTCAGCGTTTCGGTCTTGCTGCTGCCATAGAACCACTTGCTGGGCGCGGCGCTGGCGGGCAGCATCTTCGGCGCCTCGTCGGGCGTGCTCGGCGCGGGGGTGGTCACCACGGGCGCGGTCGGCGCCGGGTTGCTGGTGGCCGGCGGGTTGGCCACGGGCGGGGTGGTGACGGCCGGCGCCTTGATGTTGACGAGCTGCACATCATCCGCCGCCAGGCTGGAGAGCTGCACGCCCTTCAGGGTGAGGAACTGGCCGTCGCCGAGGTTCAGCACCGCGTCCGCGCCGGATTGCTGGCCGGCGGCCTTCACGGCGGCGAAGTCCTTGAAGGCGAAGCCGTCGAGCTTGATGACGTCGCTGGCGCCGGCACCGCCCCGGAAGTCGGTGATGGTGTCGTTGCCCTCGCCCTTGGCGATGATGAAGGTGTCGTTGCCGCCGCCGCCGGTCAGGATGTCGTTGCCGCCCTTGCCGTTCAGCACGTTCGGGTTGAGGTTGCCCTCCAGGCGGTTGGCCAGGCCGTTGCCGGTCAGCGTGTTCCAACCCGTGCCGGTGAGGATCAGGTTCTCGACATTATCGGGCAGGACATAGTTGTTGAGCCAGGTCCTGACCGTGTCGATGCCCTGGCCGGCCAGCTCCACCACCACGTCGCCGGTGGTGATGACGTAGGTGTCGTCGCCGGCGCCGCCCTTCAGCGTGTCGCCGCCGCCGCCGGTGATCTCGTCATGGCCGGCGGTGCCGGTCAGCGTCTCCTTGGCGGAGCTGCCCTTGATGGACTTGGCCGGCGCGGCGCTCACCGCGGCCTCGCCATTCGTCGGGGCCGGGCTGGTGGGCGCAGGGGTGGTCGGCGCGGGCGTGGTGGGCGCAGGCGTGGTGGGCGCAGGCGTGGCGGTCACCGGGTCGTCGGCGCCCGGCGGCTTGCCCGCGGTTTCGTCGCTGCTGCCGTTCTCGGTGGGGATGTTCGGCGTGGTGCCGGGCTTGGGCGGCGGCGTGGTGTTCTTGCCGCCGAAATCCGGCCACGTCATGTCGCCATCGCCCCAGTTGCGGAAGGCCTCCTTGAAGACCGCGCCGGTGCGGGGGTCGGAGCCGTCGGACAGCTTGCCGGGGTAGGCGGCGTCGGAGTCCCAGTAGCTCTGCAGCACCGGGTTGTGCTTCTCGAACCACTCCTTGGCCAGCTGCACGAAGGGGCCGGCATTGTCGCCCTTCACGCCCCACTCGGAATAGGCGGTGGGCTTGTTGTGCTGCTTGGCGAAGTTCTCCAGCCACTGCAGGCCGTACTTCTCGTTGACGATCCGGTTGAAGGCGGCGACCGGGTCGTTCCCCTGGTATTCCGGCTTGTAGTAGAAATCCATGCCGATGACGTCGACATACTCGTCGCCGGGATAGATCGTCGCCGGGTCGATGCCGCCATTAGCGTGGTTGATGTTCCACTCGAACTGGAAGCGGTCGGACACCTCCTTGAAGGTGCTGGCCATCTGGCGGAAGGCGCCCTTGAAGGCCTCTTCCTTGCCGATGGCATTCCAGAAGAACCAGTCGCCATTCGCCTCCCAGCCGGTGCGGACCATGATCGGCCCGTCCCCGGGGGTGCCCTTGAGGAGCGTCTCGGCCACGCTCTTATAGTACTGGTTGTAGGCCCCGCTCGCGGCCGTGCCGAGATTGCCTTCCTTGCTGATCAGCGGAATGGACCACTGGATGTCGACGCCGGTCGGCTTCCAGAGGCTCAGCTGCCAGTTCGCGGAAGAAGTGTAATCCTTCCAGTTGGAATAGCCGACCACTCCATGGACGTAATCGGGCGCATCGCCCAGCCAGCCAGTGAACTTGTTCAGAAGAGCCGGGTCGTTGCCGACATATACGCCAAGAGCGGTCATGGCTGACATCCTTCACACCGAGCAAGCCGGGGGGCTGCTCACTCACATGTGAGTGATATCGCTCACGGACGCGTGATCTTCCAAATAGAAATCGCGAATTTGTGAGTTAGAAAATGTAAGACGTACAGAACGAAAGAGTAATCTCAATATAAAGACCAATGTCGTTTCTGGAGCACAAATAGAGGGGGCGTGTAAATTGTGGAGCCGGCCTCAGGCAGCGCTGTTTCGTCTGTAGATGGCGAGGCCCAGCCAAAGCTTGATCTTGTCTTTTATGCTTTGAGGATCCACCGTCCGGGGGGGCTGAGGTGTATCACCAGCACCGATGAGCGGAATCGGCAGCAGAGAGGCCAGATTTCCTGAATAGCGCGGAGTAGTCCGCAGCTGCCGTCCGCCACGGTACTGATCTTCTCCTGATCTGGTGGACAGTGATCAGTCTGCGGTGCACTTCATCTGCTCTGGGATTCTGTAGCCTTTGGATGCCGGTTCGAGGTCTTCTCCGTCATGGCTCCATCCTCTCAAGAGTTGGAGCCTCCGGAGAACCCCGGAACGGTTCACCTCGGCAGCCTGCGCCTCATGATGCCTGTCGTGGCTCAAGCAGGTTGTCTCTCGTTTGGGCGTTATCCCTCCGCAACCGCGGAGGAGCATCATTCTAGGTCAAAGCCCTTCCTGCGCACGAAAGCGCCGAAGTCGGCGCGTTCGGGTACGGAGTACTGTCGGGCCTTATCTTCCGACCACCCGTACTCCTCTGCTTCCCCGAAGCGGTCCGTATAGCGCTGCGTGGCGTAGGGCTGCATGGCCCTCCGTCGCTTGTCGTACGCGGCGATCTTGTCCTGTATGCCGACCTCGGCATAGCGATCGTGGTGGACGGTGACATCGAGGCCCAGACGCGGGCTGAGGACGCCACCGAAGGACGGCCAGCCGACGCCCAGTCCGGCCACGGGGAAAACATGGTCGGGCAGCGCGAGGAGATCGGACACCTCCGCTGCTGTGTTGCGGATGGCGCTGACGGGGCACGTCCCCAGCCCCACTCTGTCCGCGGCGGCGATGAAGGTAGCGAGGACGATGGCCGCATCGACCGAAGCGTTGAAGAAGGGGTCGAGATGGTCGTTGACGAAAGGCTGCTGACGCCATTCGAACATCAGGCGATGGCGGCGATTATTGGCGCAGAAGACCAGAAACGCGGGCGCTTCCCGGATCCACGGATTGTCCGGGATGAGCGCGTGTAACCTGTCGCGCTGTGCCTTATCGGAGATGATAATGATGTCCGCCTGCTGCAGGTCCGACTTCGAGGGAGCTGAGAGAGCCACAGCGCACAGTGTCTCCAGAAGTGCAGGATCGACGGCCTTGTCGGCGTACCGACGGATGACGCGGCGATCAGCCATCGCGGCGAGGGTCTCCACGCCATCTGGCGCCGCCTGAAGCGCGGGCGATGAGCCGAAACGTGCCTGGAGAATGTTCATCAAACGCTCGAGCAACCTCACCTCCCACTCGTCGTGAGCGCCTCCGCCGGAGACGCGGCATGTGATCCGGCTAGAGCGCGATGGCCTCGCCGTCGGCCGGGACGCGCAGGTTTGCCACGAAACCTTCCCGCTCGGCAAAGGCCCGCAGGTCGGCGCGGCTCAGGATGCAGTGGTTCACGGCTTCCATGTGGCTGGCGATCAGGGTGGCCTTCGGGGCGGCGCGATGGACCGCCCGGACGTCCTCTTCTCCCATGATGATGGGGTCCAGGCCGATGAAGGTCGCATTGCCCGCGTTGAGCACGATCACCTCCGGCTGGTGCCGGGCGATCGCCTGCTCGACATGTCCGTTCCAGATGGTATCGCCCGCCACGTAGAGCGTCTTCTCCGAAGGGTGGCTGAAGACGACGCCGCAGACCTTGCCCAGGCGCGGCACCGCCTTGAGGGTGGCGTCGGTGCCGTGCTGCCCGCCCGTCTTGACGAGCTTGACGCCATTGAACTCCGATGCCTCAGTCAGGACGCGCACGTCCTTGAAGCCTGCTTCCCGGATTGCCGCCGCGTCCTCGTCATTCTGCGCGAAGAGGGGGAGCGATTTCCCGAGCCGCGCCTTGGCCTTTCCGTCCCAGTGGTCGGTGTGAAGATGGGTCACGATGACCGCGTCCACGTCGATGATATCGGTCACCGGGATCGGCAGGGGCACCAGGGGGTTACGGCGCTCGCTGTTGGCCGAGCCCGGGAACCCGGGAGACGTTCCCTGGTCGTCCAGCATCGGGTCCACCAGGAAGCGCACACCGCCGTAGTTGATGCGCAGCGTCGCGTTGCGGATCTGCGTCACCGTCGCCTGCTGGCGAGCGGCTTGTGAGGTGCGCGTTGTCATTCCGATGATCCCCATGGACAAGGCCGGGAGTGTCTTCCGGCGCGTGATCAGGAAGCCTTCCTTGCTGCTGTCGGTCATGGCTCAATCCTCCTTGCCAGCACCTAGGCTATGAGCGCGAGCGGCGGTCCACAGCCCATGAAGATACGGTAGCCTCTGGATAAACGACCAGGCGCGGCGGTAGCAGTGGCGGCACGGAAATAATGAGGGCCAGAAACGACATGCCAGGGCGGGACATGCCAGGGCGGAATGCCATCGAGATCGGCCTGGTGATCTACCCCGGCACTCAACTGGCGGCCGTGCTTGGGATGACAGACTTCCTGACGCTCGCTGGCCGCATCGCCGGGAAACAGGTGAACCGCCAACAGGCGCCCTCGCTGCGGGTCAGCCACTGGCAGATGCGAGACGGCGAGAACATCCCGGTCCGCGTGTTCGACACGGCTCCTGGCGCCGAGGGGACGCCGGACGTCCCGATCCTGCCGCCCCGGCTGGGTCCGCCCATCGAGGCGCACGAGGCGGCGCCCTTCGTGGAATGGCTGCGCGAGCGGCACAGCGCGGGCACCGCACGGGGCTCGATCTGCACGGGCGCCTTCCTGCTGGGCGAGACGGGTGTACCGCCTGCGGTTGGTGAGACACCTGAGTGGAGCCTATGCGGCGAGAGCCTCGGGTGAAAGCTGATCCTGGCGGACGGTGTCCGGTGTTCTAGAAGCCGTGACGCTCGATCAGCCAGGTTGAGTTGTAGGTGCGCCGGAACTCGAGGAGCGCCTGGCGGAGCTGCTCGACGGTGTCGAAGGTCCGGACCCAGAGGAGGTTCTCCTTGAGGGTTCGGATGAAGCGTTCAGCGCATCCGTTCCCCTCAGGCGCGCGGACGAAGGCGGGTGAGCTCTTGATGCCGAGGAACTTCAGCTCGCCCTGGAAAGCGTCGGACATGTACTGCGAGCCGTGGTCATGGCGCAGCGAGAGGCCTGCCGCGATGCCCTTGGCGAAGCCGCCGAAGTGCTGGCGCACGCCCTGCCTGAGGGGCTCCAGCGCCTCGAAGCGGGTGCCGCGCCGGGCGGCATGCAGGCCCACGCACCCGGCACTGTGGCGATCGACGGCGACGAACACCGCCGCCTGACCCTCTGCCGTCCAGGTGGTGGTTATGTCAGTGCCCCACATGATGTCCACCGCGTCAGGGGTGATGGTGCCATCGTGGTTGCGCGAGCCTCGAGGGCTGCAGACCCGCGATGGAGCGAGCAGGTCGTGCTCACGCATGAGCCGCAGCACCCGGCGCCTGGAGGTCCGGACGCCCTGCATGTGCAGCCTTGCCCAGACCTTGCGGTGACCCTCGCCATGAAAGGGGCTGGCCGCGAGGACGGCCCGGACCGCCTCCAGTAGCGCCGTGTCCGGCATCGGCCCGACAGGTCCTCGGCGCCTTGGCGGCTCCACCCGGGGCGGTGCGCGATGGCGGTAGATCGTGGCCCGGGCTGCCCGCCAGATCCGGCATACCCGGTTCAAGCCATAGGGCCTGCCGCTGCTGGGCGAGACCGTCAGGCTCATGGCCGTGACCTCCGCCGGGCCAAAGGGCGGCCACCCTCCAGGGCTGCGACCTTGGCCTCCAGCAGCTCGCGCTCGAGCAGCATCTCGCCCAGCCGCGCCTTGAGCCGCTCGCTCTCGAGCGCCTCCCCTGCCGTGGGCCGCGTCGCCAGGCTCGCCTCGCCAGCCGCCAGGAAGGCGTCGCGCCAGCCGCTCAGCGTCGCGGCCGTGATACCCAGTGCCTGCGAGACCGTCTCCAGGTCCTCGCCCCGCAGCACCGCGTCCCGCTTGCGCTGCCGCGACATCCGCCTACCCCGGCCAGGACCAGCGGCATCCATCCTCTCTGTCGTCATCATGCACCCCATCGGCGGAACCGTCCGCTTGCGGGGTGTCTCGATCAACCGTGAAGCGGAGGATGGGCGTATGTCCAGGCGTAAGCCTAGGCTCAGGACCCATTGTCCGAGCCAGAAGGTGACGGTAGCGGCGAGGGTGATGGCGCTGAAGAAGGTGTGGGCACAGCGGTCGTAGCGCATGGCGATGCGGCGCCAGTCTCTGAGTTTGCCGAACATGTTCTCGATGCGGTGCCGCTGGCGGTAGAGCTTTCTGTCATGCCGGATGCGCTTCTTGCGATCGCGACGTGAGGGAATGCAGGGCTCGATGCCCTGCGCGGTCAGGGCCTCGCGGAAGCGGTTGCTGTCATAGCCTTTGTCACCGATCAGGACGCGGGCGGGCGGCAAGGCGCTGAGCATCAGCGCGGCACCCTTGTGGTCGCTCATCTGGCCTTTGGAGAACAGCATGATCAGTGGGCGGCCATGCCCGTCCGAGACAACGTGCAGCTTGGAATTCAGGCCGCCCTTGGTACGTCCGATATGCCGGGGAACAGCCCCTTTTTGAGCAGGCTGGCCGCCGTGCGGTGCGCCTTGAGGTGAGTGGCGTCGATCATCAGTCGGTCCGGCTGGACCTTGCGCCCGGCCAAGCCTGCGAAGATGCGGTTGAAGACCCCCATGCGGCTCCAGTGGACGAAGTGGTTGTAGAGGGTCTTGTGCGGGCCGTACTCGGCAGGCGCATCGCGCCAGCGCAGACCGTTGCGGATGATGTGGATGATACCGCTGACGACCCGCTGGTCGTCGACCCGCGGCACACCATGCGAGAGCGGGAAGTAGAGCGTGATCCGCTCGATCTGTGCCTTTATGAGCCAGAACAGGCCAGCCATGGCAGCACCTCCGGCCGCCATGGAATCACAGCAGGATCAAAGCGCAAGAGGTCCGTTAATAGGTCCTGAGCCTAGCCGCCTCCCGCCGGTCCCGACGCTGCCGTCCGGATGCTTGATCGGGGCACATGCCGGGCGTTAGACCTGCGGCCATGACCAACAAACTTCGTCCTGCTCCCGCGCTGGAGGGCGTCGCCTCGGCGGAGCGCCTGCTGACAATCCTCAGCGCCTTCCGCAAGGGCGACGCTGCGCTCTCCCTGGCCGAACTCTCAGCGCGGACCGGGCTGGTCAAGACGACCATCATGCGCCTGGCGGTTTCGTTGGAGGCCTTCGGCTATCTCTCGCGCACGGCGGAGGGGCAGTACCGGCTGGATGCCGAACTGCTGCGCCTGGGCATGATCTACCAGCAATCCTTTCGGCTGGAGGCGCATGTAATGCCGGTGCTGGAGACGCTGGTGGAACGCACCGGCGAAAGCACCTCCTTCTACATCCGGCGCGGCGAGAGCCGGCTTTGCCTGTTCCGCGTGGACTCGCCGCATCGCCTGCGGCTGCATGTCCGGCCGGGCGACAGGCTGCCGATGGACAACTCTGCCATCGCGCAGGTGCTGCGGCTGTTCACCACCTCGCCGCTGCCGCCGGAAGCCGCTATGCTGGACTTCCCGCTCTACACCGCCGGCGCCAACGATCCGCATGTGGCCGGCATGGCCATGCCGGCCTTCGGACCGGAGGAGACGTTCGCCGGCGCGGTCTGCGTCACTGGCCCGATCACCCGCCTGACGGCGGAGGCGGCTGAGGCGATCCGCCCTGCCTTGCGCGAGGCCGCGGCACGGCTGACCCGCAGCCTGGGCGGCCGGATGCCGGAGATCCCCTCCCCCTCCAACCCTGCCTGACGATCCGGAGCCCTCCTTGGAGGATGGCCGGCCACGGGGCTGCGCGGGCAGGAAGGCTGGAGGCGTGAACGCCCCTGGATCCGCCCTTCTGCCATCAATCCTGTTCCGCCCGTACCAATGGCCGCCCCGGCGGGGCCAGGTGCCAGAGCGGTTCCCCAGTTCTGCGTGAGCACGCGGAACGAGCGCGGCAAGACCCGGAGAAAGGAAAGAAGACGAGGACCGGGGGAGGATTTCTCTCCCCCGGCCCGGCTCCCGGCAGGATGCGGGAGCCGGGCCGGGCTCTCAGACCCGGCGCACGTTCCAGAACTTCACGAAGCCGTCGAGCACGCCGCCGATATCGCGGCGCCAGGCCATGGGCTGGAAGATCTGGCCGGTGGGCAGGAAGGTGGCATCCTTCCAGGCCTGGGCCTGCATCTGCTCGGCCAGCGTCTTCTGCGCAGCCGGGTCGCGCTCTTCTATCCAGGCATCGCGCAGCCGCTCCGCTTCCTCGCTGGTGGGCCAGCCATACCAGCCCTTCAGCCCATTGGCGCGCGCCACGCTGGTCACCGCTGGATCGAGGATGTTCAGGCCCGAGACCATGGATGGGAAGACGCTCCAGCCGCCCTTCTCCACCGGCTCGCGCGAGTTGCGGCGCTGGAACAGCGTGCCGCTGTCCACTGCCTGCACGTCCACGTTCAACCCGATACGCTGGAACAGATCGATGCCGACCTGCCCGATCGGCGCGCTCACCGGATGGTCCATCGGCAGCATGAAGGCGACCTTCTCGCCCTTGTAGCCGGAGGCCGCGACCGCCTGCTTCGCGCGCGCGATGTCGGTCTTGCCGAAGAGGCGGTCGAAGCCGACATCGTTCGCCATCGGCGTGCCGGGGCAGAACATGCCGAGCTTGACGTGCCAGGTCTCCGGATCGCTGCTGTAGGCCTGCATGAACTCGGACTGGTCCACCGCGCCCAGCACGGCGCGGCGCAGCGCGGCGTTGTCGAAGGGCGGCTGGATGCAGTTGAAGCGCAGGATCGGTGTCAGGCCCTGGCGGTCCTTCACCTCCACCCGTATGTCCCGGTTGCGCTTCAGCAGGGCGACGAGATCGGGGGACGGGGTTTCCCACCAGTCGGCCTCCCCGGCCATCAGCGCGCCGGAGGCGGCGGAGACGTCCGGCATGACCGTCCATTCCACCCGCTCGAAATGCACGACCTTGGGGCCGGCGGTGCCGCCCGCGACACCATCGGCCCGCGGCACGTAGCCGTCGAAGCGCGCATAGACGGCGCGGGCGCCGGCCATGTGCTCGCTTTCCAGGAAGCGGAACGGGCCGCTGCCGACGATCTCCGTCACCTGCCTGGCGGCGTCGGTCCTGGCCAGCCGCTCGGGCATGATGGCGCACATGCTGGGCGAGGCCTTGGCCAGCGCCGCCGGCAGCAGCGGGAAGGGCTTCCTGAGGCGGAACAGGATGGTGCGGTCGTCCGGCGCGGAAAGCTCGTCCGTCACGGCCATCAGTGCCTGGCCGAAGGAGTCCCGTGACGCCCAGCGGCGGATGCTGGCCACGCAATCGCGCCCGGTGACGGTGCTGCCATCGTGGAATCGGAGGCCGTCGCGCAGCGTCAGCCTCCAGAGGCGGCCGTCATCCTCGACCGCGTGGCCCTGCACCATCTGCGGCTGCGGCTGGAACTGTGCGTCCAGGCCGTAGAGCGTGTCGAACACCATGAAGGCGTGGTTGCGCGTCGGCGTCGCGGTGGTGGCAACCGGGTCGAGCAGCGACAGATCAACAAAGGGGATGAAGCGCAGCACGCTTTTCTCCCTCGCCCGCGCGAGGTTCGGCAGGGCCAGCGTCGTGGCGGCTGCCGCGCCCAGGAAATGGCGTCGCAACATGGTCTGGACCTTCCTCTCGTGCCCTCTCCGGGGCGTTTGGTTGCTGGCGACGCGCGCCGCGCCGGCGCGCGTCGCGTTCAGGCCGGCAGGATCTGACCGGGCGCGGACAGCTCGGCGCGCAGGATGCTACCGGTCTCGGACTCGGTGATGAACAGGCTGCGCCGGTCCGGACCGCCGAAGGCGAGGTTGGTGGTGGACCACCCCGCGCAGGAGGCGATGCGCAGCAGCGGCTCGGCGCGCGGCGAAAGCCGCCAGACCGTGCCGAAGCCGGCATGCGCGACCAGCAGGCAGTTCTCCTGGTCGAGCGCCAGCCCGTCCGGCCCGCTCGGCCCGCCATGCATGTGGCAGAAGATGCTGGCCTTGGTCACGCTGCCGTCCGCGTGCAGCGGCAGGCGCCAGATCTGGTTGGCACGGGTGACGCCGACCAGAAGGTGGCTCTCGTCCGCCGCCAGCACGATGCCGTTGGGGCTCGGGATGGTGTCGATCAGGCAGGTCAGCCGGCCATCGGGCTCCAGACGCCAGACGCGGCCCGTGGGGTCCTGCAACCCGGTCTGTCCCTGGTCGGTGAAGTAGATGTCGCCAGCCGCCGAGAAGCAGAGATCGTTGACGCCCTTGAAGCTTTCCGAGCGCGCCGTCTCCAGCAGCGGCGTGACGGCGCCCGATGCCGGGTCCAGCACCAGCAGGCCGCGCTTGTAGTCGGTGATGACGAAGCGTCCATCGGGCGCGATCTTCATGCCGTTCGGCCAGCCGTCATACTCGGCCACTTGCTGCCACTCGCCCCCGGGCGAGACGCGGAAGATGCGCCCGAAGGGGATGTCGGTGACGTAGAGCAGGCCGTTCCGGTCGAAGACCGGGCCTTCCAGGAAGCTGTCCACCGGCTTGCCGGCGCGGTTGGCGTCGCTCCAGGCGGTGCGGCGCAGGTGGCGGAAGCGATCCGGCAGGCGCGAGAAGAGCGTGGTCTCGATGCGGGGCGGCGGGGCGAAGAAGCTCACGGCCGGACCCTCACTGCCGCTCGATGCCGGCGCTCTTGGCGACTTCGGCCCAGAGAGCCTGCTCCTGCTGGATCAGCTTGCCGAATTCGGCGGGCGGCATGCCGCCGGGTTCGGCCGCCAGCGTCTTCAGGAAGGCCAGCATGTCCTGCTCGCGCAGGGAAGCCGCCATGGCCTGGTAGAGCTGGTCGATCACCGGCTGCGGCGTGCCGCGCGGCGCGACGAGGCCCGACCAGTTGATGATGCTGAAGCCCTTCAGCCCGGCCTCGTCGAAGGTGGGCGTGTCCGGCAGCGCATCCACGCGGTGCGCGCCGCTGATTGCCAGCGGTCGCAGCAGGCCGCCCTTGATGCCACCGAGGCCGGAGCCGAGCGAAGGCATGGCCATGTCCACCTCGCCCGAGATGGTCGCCCGCACCGCTTCCCCACCGCCCTTGTAGGGGACGTGGAACAGCTTCGCCCCCGCAGCCTGCTGGAAGGCCTCGGCCGAGAGGTGCAGCGAGCTGCCGACACCGCCGGAGCCGAAGGTGATCTTGTTTGGCTCGCGCTTCGCCGCCGCGATCAGCGAGGGGAGGTCCTGGTAGGGCGACCTGGCGTTGACCAGCAGCAGAACCGGCGAGAAGGCGCTGACGGTGATCGGCGCGAAAGCCCCGGCATGGTCGAAGGGCAGGTTGTTGAACAGGAAGGGCAGGGTCGCGTAGGTGTTGTCCATCGCCAGCAGGGTCTGCCCGTCTGGTTCGGCGCGGGCCACCTCCGCCGCGCCAATGGTGCCTGTGGCGCCCGCCTTGTTCTCGACAACGAAGGGCTGGCCTAGCCGGTCGGCCAGCTTCTGCGCCATGCGGCGCGCCACCACGTCCACCGCGCCGCCGGGGGCCCAGGGCACCACGATGCGCACCGGGCGGGATGGGTAGGAGGATGCTGCCAGGGCCGGGCGCGCGAGCGCGCCCAGGGCCAAGCCGGCACTGGCCAGCAGCAGGCGGCGGCGCGGCAGCAGAGGGGCAGCGGGGGTGGAAAGCGGCATTGGGCAAGCTCCTCCCAGAGCGGATGGCCGGTTGGCCAGAATTTCGAAATGACGTTGCATTTTTTCTCCGGCTCCGCAAGGGTGCCGTCCAGGCCGCCGCAGGGCGGCGGATCGCTGGAGGAAACAGAATGGCCTTGGGCTTCAGGATTTTGCCGCGCAGCCGCGCGGTTTCCGCGGAGTGGGTGGAGCGCTTCCGCGACCTGCCGGTGGCCAATGTCAGCGACGTCATGGCCCGCATGACGGCCGGCGGTCCGCGCCTGCGGCCGATGCATGACGGCGCCCCGCTGCGCGGCCCCGCCTTCACGGTGAAGACCCGCCCCGGCGACAACCTCATGATCCACAAGGCGCTGGGCCTCGCCGCGTCGGGCGATGTCATCGTGGTGGATGCGGGCGGCGACCTCACCAACGCGCTGATCGGCGAGCTGATGCTCGCGCAGATGGTGCGCCGCGGCCTCGGCGGCATCGTGATCAACGGCGCCATCCGCGACAGCGCCGCCATCGCCGCGCAGCCCTTCCCGGTCTTCGCCGCCGGCGTCACGCATCGCGGCCCCTACAAGGACGGCCCCGGCGAGATCAACGTGCCGGTCGCCATCGACGGCATGGTGATCGAGCCCGGTGACCTCATCCTCGGCGACGATGACGGGCTACTCTGCGTGCCTTTCGGCAGCGTCGAGGCGATCCATGCCGCCGCCATGGCCAAGCAGGCGGCCGAGCACAAGCAGATGGCGAACATCGAGGCGGGCACGCATGACGCCGCCTGGGTGGACGCGGCGCTGCGCCGGCTCGGCTGCGAGGGCGTGGAATGACCCGCCCCGTCGTCCTGATCACTGCCGCCTGGCTGGCGCCCGAGGCCGTGGCGATGCTGGAGCAGGCCGGGCTGGAGCCGGTCTGCACCACGGGCTATCCGGGTGAGGCGGAGCTGCTGGAAGCCATCGCCACGCACCGGCCCGTGGCGCTGCTGCACCGTCAGGGCCGCATCGACGGCACCGTGATGGATGCCGCCGCGCCGGATCTGCGCGTGGTGGCCCGCCATGGCGCCGGCATCGACGGCATCGACGTGCCCGCCGCGCGGGCGCGCCGCCTGACCGTGACACGCGCCGCCGGGGCGAATTCCCGCTCCGTCGCCGAGCACGCGATGGCGCTGATGCTGACCCTGCTGAAGGACCTGCCCGACGTCAGCGCGAAGATGCGCGACGGCCTGTGGGAGAAGACCTCCCGCATGACGCGCGACATCGAGGGCATGACGCTCGGCATCGTCGGCCATGGCGCGATCGGCTCGAAGGTGGCGCGCTTCGCCGCGGTCTTCGGCATGCGCGTGCTGGCCTATGACCCCTATCTGCCCGAGGGGCCGCTGCCCGGCCCGGCGGAGCGGGTGCCGACGCTCGACGCATTGCTGGAACAGGCGGAGGTGCTCTCGCTGCACTGCCCGCTGGAGCCGGAGACGCGCGGCATGATCGGCGCGGCCGAGCTGGCGCGGCTGCCGCGGGGCGCCATCCTCGTCCACACCGCCCGCGGCGGCATCGTGGACGAGGCGGCGCTGCTGGCGGCGCTGGAATCCGGCCACCTTGCCTGGGCCGGGGTGGACGTCTTCTCCACCGAGCCGCTGCCCGGGGACAGCCCGCTGCGCCGGCACCCGCGCCTGGTGCCGACGCCGCACCTCGCGGCCAACACGCCGCGCGGCGCCGTGGCCATGGCGACCAGCGCGGCGGACAGCATCATCACCGTGCTCGCCGGCCGCCGCCCGGCCACCGAAGGCGCCGTGGTGGTCGAAGGGGGCCTTGCCGCTCTGAACCCCGCCTGAGCGCCGGGGGCCGCGGCCCCAGGACACCAGAGAAGGACCATCGTGCGGGGGGCTCCCCCTCCCGCGCGCAGCGCCAGCGCATGCCTGGCGCCAAGACCAATGCGAGAGGAGGAACAGGAATGACCGATACGCCGAAGCTGGGGCGCCGCGCCGCCCTGCTGGCAACCCCGAGCCTGCTGCTTGCCGCCCGGACGGCCCGGGCGCAGGCGGGCGAGTGGCCGAACCGCCCGGTGCGCGTCATCGTGCCCTGGCCGCCGGGCGGCACCGCCGACGTGGTGGCCCGACTGCTCTTCGCCGCGGCGGCCGAGGCCACCGGCCAGCCCTTCGTGATCGAGAACCGCGCCGGGGCCACCGGCACCATCGGCGCCGCCGCCGCTGCCCAGGCGGCGCCCGACGGCTACACCGTGCTCTACGGCTCCACCGGCCTCTCGGTGGAAGCCGCGCTGTTCAAGAACCTCAGCTACAGCGCGCAGCGCGACTTCGTGCCGGTGTTCCGCTCCATCACCGTGCCGCAGCTCCTGCTGGTGAACCCGAAGGTGAAGGCCACCACGCCGGCCGAGCTGATCGCACTGTCCAAGGCTACGCCGGGGGGGCTGAACGGGGCCTCGGCCGGCATCGGCTCGATCCAGCACCTGGCGCTGGAGCTGTTCGCGCGCGAATCCGGCGCGCCGGTCAACCACGTGCCCTATCGCGGCGGCGCGCCGATCTATGCCGACCTGATGTCCGGGCAGGTCGACCTGTATCTCGGCAACGTCAACGGCCCCATCGCCTTCCTCAAGGAGGGCACGCTGCGCGCCCTGGCGCATACCGGGCGGGGCCGCCTCGCCTCGCTGCCGGACTTGCCGCCGCTCTCCGACACGCTGCCGGGCTTCGAGACCTACGAGTGGAACGGCGTCTTCGTGCCAAAGGGCACGCCGGATGCCATCGTCGCCCGGCTCAACGCCCTGCTGAACGCGGCCCAGGCGAAGCCTGACATCGCCGCCAAGCTGCGCGCGCAGGAGTTGCAGGCGGAGCCGAACACGCCACAGCAATTCGCGGAGTTCTTCCAGGCGCAGAGCCGGCGCTGGCAGGGCTTTGTGAAGGAGGCCGGGATCACGCTGGAGTAGGCGCCATGGCATCCACCCTTCATAGCCCGCACATCCCGGTGCGCGAGGAGTGGCTGGCGCGCGGGGCCGAGCCGCCGCTCGAGCCGGCGCTGCCCATCGTGGACCCGCACCACCACCTCTGGGATCGCCCGGGCGACCGCTATCTGTTCGACGACCTGCTGCGCGACACGCGCGGTGGGCACGACATCCGCGCCACGGTCTTCGTCACCTGCCGCTCGATGTTCCGTGCCGACGGGCCGGAAGCCATGCGGCCGGTCGGCGAGACGGAGTTCGTCAACGGCGTCGCGGCGCAGAGCGCCAGCGGGCTGTATGGGCCGCTGCGGGCCTGCCAGGGCATTGTCGGCTTCGCCGACCTGACGCTCGGCGAGCGAGTGGCGCCGGTGCTGGAGGCGCATCTGCGCGCCGCGCCGGAGCGCTTCCGCGGCATCCGCAACAACACCGCCTTCCACCCCGATCCCGGCATCCAGACCAATCCGGTCAAGCCGCGTGAGGGGCTGCTGGCCGATCCCACCTTCCTGCGCGGCGCCGGGCTGCTGCCGCGCTATGGGCTGACGCTGGATGTCTGGGCCTATCACACGCAGCTTGCGGAAGTGGAGGCTCTGGCGCGCGCCCTGCCCGACCTCACCGTGATCCTCGACCATCTGGGCGGGCCGATCGGCATCGGCCCCTTCGCCGGACGGCGGGAGGAGGTCTTCGGCGTCTGGCGGGCCGCGATGCGGCGGCTGGCGGCGCTGCCGAACCTGCGCGTCAAGCTCGGTGGCCTTGGCATGGCGCTGAGCGGCTTCCGCTTCCACGAGGCTGCCACGCCGCCAGGTTCGGTGGAACTCGCCGCCGCTTGGGCGCCCTACATCGAGACCTGCATCGCGCTCTTCGGCGCGCATCGCTGCATGTTCGAGAGCAACTTTTCCGTGGACAAGGGCATGTTCGGCTACAGCGCCTGCTGGAATGCCTTCAAGCATATTGCAGCCGCCGCCTCGGACGATGAGAAGGCGGCGCTCTTCGCCGGCACCGCCATCGAGACCTACCGCCTGCCGCCGCATCTCGGCCGGCCTCGCGCCGCCACTCAGGAGCCCCTCGCATGATCGTCCGACGCACCTTCCTTGGCGCCAGCACCGCCGCGCTGTTCGCCACGCCCGGGCTGGCCCGGGCCGCCTCCTGGCCAGAGCGGCCGCTGCGGCTGGTCGTGCCCTACCCGCCGGGCGGCGCGGTGGACATCGCGGCGCGGCTGATTGCGGACGGGCTGGGCGCCCGGCTCGGGCAGTCCGTGGTGGTGGAGAACCGCCCCGGCGGCGGCGGTACCATCGGCACGGCAGCGGTCGCCCATGCCGAGGCCGATGGCATCACACTCGGCGCCTCGGCGGTGAATACCCTGGCCATCAACCAGTTCCTCTACAGCAACCTGCCCTATGACCCCGAAAAGGACTTGGTGCCGGTCTCGCTGGGCTGGGAGGCGCCGCTGGTGGTGGTCGTGCCGGCCGAGCACGTGCCGGCGCGTACGCTGAGCGAGTTCGTCGCCTGGGCGAAGAAGCAGCCGCAGGGCATCACCTTCGGCAGTTCCGGCATCGGCACCACGGTGCATCTTTCCGGCGAGATGCTGTGCCGCAGGACCGGCATCCAGGGCCTGCACGTGCCCTTCAAGGGCGGCTCGGAGGCACTGACCGGCATGCTGCGCGGCGATATCCAGCTCGTGGTGGACAACGTGCCCACCGCGCTGGCCAATCTGCGCGGCGGCAGGCTGCGGGCGCTCGCCGTGACCTCGGCCGAACGCTGGCCAGACCTGCCGGACATCCCCACCATGGCCGAGGCCGGCGTGGCGGATTTCTCCGTCACTTCCTGGGGCGCCGTCACGGTACCGGCGGGCACGCCCGCGCCGGTGGTGGAGCGCCTGTCGCGGGCGATGCGCGAGGCGGCGGCGGACCCGGCCCTGCAGAAGCGCTTCGCGCAGACCGGCACCCGGGCGCTTGGCACCACGCCGCAGGAAGCCGCGGCGCGCGCGGCGAAGGAGCGGCCGATGTGGCAGGAATTGGTGCGTGTCTCCGGCGCCACGCTGGACTGAGCGGCATGCCGACCGTCTCCTCCCCGGTGCCCTGGTCTGCCGGCACGGCCCCTCCCAGCCTGGCGGTGCCGGCCGGAGCCACGGACTGCCACTTCCACGTCTATGACGCGCGGTGGCCCTCGGCCGCTGGCACGCCGCACCATCCGGATGCCACGGCGGAGCATTACCGGCTGCTGCAGACCCGGCTCGGCCTCTCGCGCGGGGTCCTTGTGCAGCCTTCCGCTTATGGAACGGATAACAGCCTGCATCTGCAGGCGCTGGAGGTGCTGGGGCGCGACCGCTTCCGCCTGGTGGCGGTGGTGCCGCCGGACATTTCGGACAGCGCTCTTCGGACGATGGACGATGCTGGCGTGCGCGGCATCCGCTTCAACCTGACCATGCCCGGCGTGCTCCGGGCGGAGGACCTGACGCAGTTGGCCCGGCGCGTGGCGCCGCTCGGCTGGCACCTTCAGGTGAACGCCGCCGAGGCGACGCTCCTGGCTGCCGAGCCGATGCTGGGCTCCCTGCCCTGCCCCCTGGTGCTGGACCATATCGGCCAGGTGCCGCAGCCCGGCGGCACCGCCACCCCCGCCTTCCAGGCAGTGCGAAGGCTGCTGGATGCGGGCAGGACCTGGGTGAAACTCTCGGGCGCCTACATCCGTAGCCGGAGCGGCGCGCCGAGATATGCGGATGCCGGTGTGGTCGCGGCGGCACTGGTCCGCTCCGCGCCCGAGCGGATGCTCTGGGGGAGCGATTGGCCCCACCCCACCCAGCCTCTAAATGCAAAGCCGGATGCCGCCATCCTGCTCGACCTGCTGGCGGAATGGGTACCCGATCCTGCTACACGTAGCCGCGTTTTGGTCGAGAACCCCTCCGTCGTCTACGGCTTCTCGCGCTCTGGCTGACGATATGCTGGGCGGTAGCGTGTCGGATACTGCGATGGCATCGTTCACCTGCCCTTTATCGGGGTCGAAGGCGGAGATGCCATTCATCCCAGCCTCCCCCGTGCGGCGGACCTCGTCGAGGTGCAACCATCTTTGTCGATCCGCTAAAGAAACAGCGTCGCAAAGCTCAGGATCACCGCGGCGAAGCAGGATGGCAGGTGAAGCATGGCGACGTCTCTTGGCGGCGACACACCAGCCTAACCACTCCCTCGCCTCGCCGCCTACGCATGCCTCAGATGGCCGAAGTCGAGTTAAGCCTGGGTTTTGGCAAGCATGTCCTAGGCTCAGGACCTATTAACGGACCTCTTGCGCTTTGATCCTGCTGTGATTCCATGGCGGCCGGAGGTGCTGCCATGGCTGGCCTGTTCTGGCTCATAAAGGCACAGATCGAGCGGATCACGCCCTACTTCCCGCTCTCGCATGGTGTGCCGCGGGTCGACGACCAGCGGGTCGTCAGCGGTATCATCCACATCATCCACAACGGTCTGCGCTGGCGCGATGCGCCTGCCGAGTACGGCCCGCACAAGACCCTCTACAACCACTTCGTCCACTGGAGCCGCATGGGGGTCTTCAACCGCATCTTCGCAGGCTTGGCCGGGCGCAAGGTCCAGCCGGACCGACTGATGATCGACGCCACTCACCTCAAGGCGCACCGCACGGCGGCCAGCCTGCTCAAAAAGGGGCTGTTCCCCGGCATATCGGACGTACCAAGGGCGGCCTGAATTCCAAGCTGCACGTTGTCTCGGACGGGCATGGCCGCCCACTGATCATGCTGTTCTCCGAAGGCCAGATGAGCGACCACAAGGGTGCCGCGCTGATGCTCAGCGCCTTGCCTCCCGCCCGCGTCCTGATCGGTGACAAAGCCTATGACAGCAACCGCTTCCGCGAGACCCTGACCGCGCAGGGCATCGAGCCCTGCATTCCCTCACGTCGCGATCGCAAGAAGCGCATCCCGCATGACAGAAAGCTCTACCGCCAGCGGCACCGCATCCAGAACATGTTCGGCAAACTCAGAGACTGGCGCCGCATCGCCATGCGCTACGACCGCTGTGCCCACACCTTCTTCAGCGCCATCACCCTCGCCGCTACCGTCAGCTTCTGGCTCGGACAATGGGTCCTGAGCCTAGTTCACCCACGACAACGAGGTTCACCCCCATCGCGCACTGGGAGATCGCTCCCCACGCCTGTTCATCCGTGCCACGCTAACAACCTGACCCTGTCCGAGCATTCAGGGGCAACAACAACTTCGAGACACCCACCGGACGGGAACAACTGCCGCTCCTGCCGCCCGCTCATGAGCCGCTCTTTGCCCGAGACCCAGGGCTCGTCGGCAACCCGGAAACCGGATAGGGCGAAGCCGAGAACAGGCATTGCTGCTGATCGAAGAGCCAGCGCAGAGCGTTGGGACATCCGTCGAAAAGGTATTGCCATCCGCGCACGAGTTCCACGAGTAGCTCCTCCGGGTTGAGCGAGGCTTCTCGGAGGTCGGGCCCTATCCCCGCAAATGTTACCATGCGCTGGCCGCACTCAAACTTGGCGAGGATGTCGTCAGATTCCTGCATCACGCGGCGGCTCAGATCCGCATCCCTAAATCCCCCAACGGGACGTGTATGCACCACCGTCACCCCGTCGATGATGCCGACGTGCTCGTAACCGAGGATCTTCGGCCAAGCGGAATCGAGGCCGAAGCCCCATCCTGTGGTCGAGAGCGCGAACGTTGGAAGGAGTTCCTCGAGAGTCGCTCGGCGGAAGCAGGGCACCATGATCTCTACGAAACCGGCCCGCCTTGCAAAGAAGCTCGCGTTCCGCATCGCGATGAAGTGGGCATAATGCGAGGTCTCGTGCAGGGCCGGCGCGAAGAGATGAAAGTCGAGCGCGCGCCCAACCTCGAACATATCCGTAATAGCGTCCTGTCTGGCGAGGATGTCGTCGTCGGGGAGCCAGATCTGGTCGTAGTCACGCCAGCCGGGCCATGCGTTCAGCAGCTTGGTCAGGCCGGTCCATTTCGGGCCGGGGATGACATCGCCAATCTGGCAATCCAGGTCCTCCTGCGGCCCGATCTCCTCGTAGGGACAGAGATAAAGGTCCCAGTCTCGCGGCTTGCCTGCATCGGTCCAACACCGGTGAAGCGATTTCCGACCAACCCGGGCGATAACGAGAGAGCGGCTCATGAGGCCTCCGCAAAATAGTCCGATCCGCCGACTGCATGCTCCGCAGTCCGATGACGAGGCATCAGCATTAACATAAGCTTCGTCAATGCCGGGGTTTCAGGCGGTCAACGCACAGAACCCTTCAAAGATTATCAATCAGTGTTATCAGCTTGGCCCTATGGGCTCACTCAGCGCGGGTGGGAAAGTCTGCTCTT
>NZ_JCACVY010000013.1:0-52635 GCF_058833935.1 Roseomonas sp. TS2
CAAGGCGCCCTCTCATACGGAGAGGAAACGAAGTTGCGCGGCTTCCAGCACCAGGCAGGTCAGCGGTCCGCCGGCGACCGCCCCGGTGTCGATGCCGATGCGGTTCGGGCGCAGCTCCGGCGCGCGGCAGGGGGTGTGCCCGTGCACCACCACCTTGGGCAGCGGGCGGGGCCAGGAGAGGAAGGGCTCGCGGATCCACAGCAGGTCCTGGTTGCGCTGCGCCGCCAGCGGCCGGCGCGGATCGATGCCGGCATGGACGAAAAGATAATCCCCCGCCTCCCATCGCAGCGGCATGGTGGCCAGCAGCGCCCGGTGCCGCAGCGGCAGCACCGGCGGCCCCTGGCAGACGCCATAGCTGGAGAGAGTGGCGTCGCCGCCATTCCACAGCCAGACATCCTCGGCCACCGTGCCGGGGCCGGCGGCGAGCGAATCCAGCATCATCGCCTCGTGGTTGCCGCGCAGATGGACACGCTCGGCGCCGGGCACGGGGCTTTCGCCGCAGAGCCGGTCGAGCACCGCGGCGCTGTCCGGGCCGCGGTCCACATAATCGCCGAGATGCACCAGGGCGCAGCGCTCGGCCGGGCGGCGGGCCCAATCCTCCGCCACCATCGCGTGCAGCCTGGCCAGCTTCGTGGCGCAGCCATGCACATCACCGATGGCGTAGACCCTGAGGCCGGGGGGTAACCGGCCGGGCGCCGGAATGGACATGAAGGAACACACCGGACAAGCGAAGCCTGCACGCGCCATGCGCGAGGCGGGACGCCACTATAACCCTCGGCCGGCCGTTCCGTTGTCGGCACCCGTCATCACGCGCTGCGGCGCAGCGCGCGAGGGCAGGGGCAGGGACAGGGGCAGGGGCAGCCCCCCGGCTCAGCGGGCGGGGGCGACCCGCCAGATGCGGTTGCCCGCGTCGTCCGTCACCAGCAGGGCGCCGCGGCCGTCCTCGATGACGCCGACCGGCCGGCCATAGGTCTCGCCCGTTCCGCTGTCGGGCATGAAGCCGGTGAGGAAGGGCTCCAGCGGCCCGCTCGGCCGGCCATCGGCGAAGGGGATGAAGGCGAGCTGGTAGCCGGAGAAGGGCACCCGGTTCCAGGAGCCGCGCTGCGCCACGAAGGCGCCGCCCCGGTAGCGGGCGGGGAAGCCATCCCCCTGGCGCAGGAAGGCGAGGCCGATCGAGGCGGTGTGGCTGCCCACCGCGTAGTCCGGCTTGAGGCTCTGCGCCACCAGGTCGGGCCGCTCCTGGGCCATGCGCGGGTCCGGGTTGCGGCCCCAATAGGCATAGGGCCAGCCATAGAAGCCGCCTTCCCGCACGCTGGTGATGTAGTCCGGCACCAGGTCGTCGCCGATGTTGTCGCGCTCGTTCACGGCGGTCCAGAGGGCGCCGGTCTGCGGCTCCCAGTCCAGCCCGTTCGGGTTGCGCAGGCCGTGGGCGAAGATGCGCTGGCTGCCGCCCTCCGGGTCGATCTCGAGGATGGCGGCGCGGCGCGCCTCGCGCTCCATGCCGAACTCGCCATTGTTGCTGGCGGAGCCCACCGTGACATAGAGCTTCCGCCCGTCCGGCGCGGCGACGACGTTGCGCGTCCAGTGGTTGTTGTAGCCGCCGGCGGGCAGGTCCAGCAGGCGCTGGGCGGTGGCGGGGTCGATGCGGTCGCCGCCCGGCGTGTAGCGGTAGCGCATCAGCGCGTCGGTGTTGGCGATGTAGAGCCAGCCATTCTGCCACAGCATCCCGAAGGGCTGGTTCAGCCCGGTGAGCAGCACCTGCCGCGTCTCCGCCACGCCGTCGCCATCGGCGTCGCGCAGCAGGGTGACGCGGTTGGCGCTTTCGCCGGCGATGGTGCCGGCGGCGCGCTGCTTCTCCAGCTTCTCGCGGTCCTCGGCATTCTCCGGCGGCTTGGGCACGGTGCGCGCCTCGGCCACCAGGATGTCGCCATTCGGCAGGCGGTGCATCCAGCGCGGGCTGTCCAGCCCGGTGGCGAAGGCATTGACGGTGAAGCCCTCCGGCGCGCGGGGCGTCACCCCGTCCGGCCAGCCCAGCTGGCGGGAGTAGTTCTGCACCGCGTGGCTCAGGTCGGGCGGCGGCAGGCGGGGGTCGGGGCCCGTCGCCGCCGGGGCGCGGCCGGCCCAGGCGCCGAGAGAGAGGCCCAGGGCGGAGCCCAGCAGAAGGCGGCGGGAGGGTGCGGCCATCGGGGAGGATCTCCTGCGAAGGGGCGGCGATGCCAGTGCAACGGCGCCGTCATGGTCCGGTTGGGGCGCCTCGCGCCGCCGTGACCGGGCGGGGAGGGTGTGAAACCCCCCGCCGCGCCGCCACGTTGGGCCGGTGTGGCCGCACCCCTCCGGTGCGGGCCCGCAGCGTCCCGTCCCGACCGCCAGGAGGCCCTCATGAAGCGTTGGACCAAGCCCCGCATCGTCACCCTCTGCACCGGCATGGAGATCAACTCCTACGCCACCGCCGAGTAATCCCGGGCGGGAGATGCGGCTCATCATCCTGGGCTCGGCGGCGGGTGGCGGCTTCCCGCAATGGAACTGCGCCTGCGAGAATTGCCGGCTGGCCTGGGCGGGCGACCCCCGCCTCTCCCCCCGCACCCAGTCCGCCCTGGCGGTGGCGCTGGCCGATGGCACCTGGCTGCTGGTGAACGCCTCGCCGGATGTGCTGCGGCAGATCGCCGCCACCCCGGCCCTGCAGCCGGGGGCGGCGCCGCGGCACAGCCCCATCGCGCAGGTGCTGCTGACCAGCGGCGAGATCGACCACATCGCCGGGCTGCTCTCGCTGCGGGAGCGGCAGGGCTACGGGCTGCGCGCCACCCCGCGCGTGCTCGGCATCCTGCGCGACAACAGCATCTTCGAGGCGCTGAGCCCCGGGCATGTGCGGCGCGCGCCGCTGGCCCTGGGCCAGGCGTGGGAACTGCCGGGGCTGACGCTGCGGCTCTTCGCCGTGCCGGGCAAGCCGCCCCTCTACCTGGAGGCGGGCACTACTGCGGATGCGGAGGACACGGTGGCGGTGGAGCTCACCGCGCCCGATGGCCGGCGCGCCTACTACATCCCGGGCTGCCACGCCGTGACCCCGGAGCTGCGCGCGCGCCTCGATGGCGCCGCGCTGCTGCTGTTCGACGGCACGGTCTGGACCGATGACGAGCTGCGCCGCGCCGGCGTCGGCGAGAAGACCGGCCGCCGCATGGGCCACCAGCCGCTCTCGGGCGAGGATGGCTCGCTGGCGGCGCTGGCGGGGCTGGCGATCGGCCGGCGCGTGCTCGTGCACATCAACAACACCAACCCGCTGCTGCGGTCCGATTCGGCGGAGCGCGCCCAGGCCGCCGCGCTGGGCTGGGCGGTGGCGGAGGACGGCATGGAGCTGGCATGGTGACGCGGCCGATGACGCCCGACGAACTCGAGGCCGCGCTGCGGCGGATCGGCGCCGAGCGCTACCACAACCTGCACCCCTTCCACCGCCTGCTGCATGAGGGGCGGCTGGACAAGGGGCAGGTGCAGGCCTGGGCGCTGAACCGCTACTACTACCAGAGCCGCATCCCGCTGAAGGACGCCGCCTTCCTCTCCCGCGCCGAGGACCCGGCGCTGCGCCGCGAATGGCGCCGCCGCATCGAGGACCATGACGGCACGGACGGCACGGATGGCGGCATCAACCGCTGGCTGGCGCTGACCGACGGGCTGGGGCTGGACCGCGCCGATGTCGAGGCCGGGCGCGGCATCCTGCCCGCCACGCGCTTCGCGGTGGATGCCTACGTGCGCTACGTGCGCGACAAGTCGCTGCTGGAGGCGGTGGCCTCCTCGCTGACCGAGCTGTTCTCGCCCACCATCATCTCCGAGCGCGTCTCGGGGATGCTGCGGCACTACGACTTCATCAGCGAGGACACGCTGCGCTATTTCGGCCACCGCATGACGCAGGCGCCGCGCGATTCCGACTTCGCGCTGGATTTCGTCAAGCGCGAGGCGCGCACGCCGGAGCAGCAGGAGCAGGTGCTGGAGGCGCTGCGCTTCAAGTGCGATGTGCTCTGGGCGCAGCTCGACGCGCTGCACCACGCCTATGTCACGCCCGGGCTGATCCCGCCCGGCGGCTTCCGGCCCCGATGAGCGAGGCCCCCCGCCTCTCGCCGCACGCCCGGCTGCGGCACGATGCGGCGCGCGGGCAATGGGTGCTGCTGGCGCCCGAGCGCGTGCTGGTGCTGGACGAGACCTCCCACGCCATCCTGGCCCTGCTGGACGGCACGCGGGACGTCGCCGCCATCGCCGCGCAGCTCGCCGCCGAATACGATGCGCCGGCGGAGGAGATCGCCGCCGACGTGACGGCGCTGCTGGACGATCTCCGCGCGCAGGGGCTGGTGCGGCCATGAGCGGGAGCATCCCGCCGCCGATCGGGCTGCTGGCGGAGCTGACGCATCGCTGCCCGCTGGGCTGCCCCTACTGCTCCAACCCCACCGACCTGGAGAAGCGCGGCGCCGAGCTGGACACCGCCACCTGGCAGCGGGTGATGCGCGAGGCGGCGGCGCTCGGCGTGCTGCAACTGCATCTCTCGGGCGGCGAGCCGGCGGCGCGGCCGGACCTGGAGGCCATCACCGCCGCCGCCGCCGAGGCTGGGCTCTACACCAACCTCATCACCTCCGGCGTGCTGCTGAACGGTGCCCGGCTGCGCGCCCTGGCCGATGCCGGGCTGGCGCATGTGCAGCTCAGCCTGCAGCACGCCGAGGCGGCGGCGGCCGACCGCATCGGCAATTTCCGCGGCGGCCATGCCCGCAAACTGGCGCTGGTCGAGGAGATCCACGCCGCCGGGCTGGCGCTGACCATCAACGTGGTGCTGCACCGGGGCAACCTGGATTCGGTGGAGGCGATGATCGCGCTGGCGGAAAGGCTCGGCGCCGGGCGGCTGGAGATCGCGCACACCCAGTACCATGGCTGGGCGCTGCGCAACCGCGCGGCGCTGATGCCGAGCGCCGCGCAGGTGGCGGAATCGCGCGCCACCGTGCTGGCGGCGCGGGAGCGGCTGCAGGGCCGCATGGCGATCGACTTCGTGGCGCCGGACTACCATGCCAGCCGCCCCAAGGCCTGCATGGGCGGCTGGGGCCGGCAGTTCCTGAACGTGACGCCGAGCGGCGCCGTGCTGCCCTGCCACGCCGCCGAGACCATCCCTGGCCTCAGCTTCCCGCGCGTGACGGAACAATCGCTGGCCGAGATCTGGTATGGCGCGGAGGCCTTCAACCGCTTCCGCGGCACCGCCTGGATGCCGGAGCCCTGCCGCTCCTGCGACCGGCGGGAGGTGGATTGGGGCGGCTGCCGCTGCCAGGCGCTGGCGCTGACCGGCGACGCCACCCAGGCCGACCCCGCCTGCGCCCTCTCGCCGCACCGCGCCGCCCTGCTGGCCGCGCTGGAGGCGCCGGCGGAAGACAGCCTGGCCTTCCGCCGCTGAGGCGGCAGGAAGGCAGGCGTTCCGGGCCGCGGGACCGCGCCCGCAGCGTTGATGCCATTGCCCCTGCTGCGGCCGAAACTTCAACCCGCCCTGCCGCGTAGATCTGTTCGCCCCCAAGACGAAGGAAGCGGATGATGCGCCCCTGCCTGATCATCGCTGCCGGCATCCTCGCGGCCGCGCCCCTGGCGTCCCTGTCACCGGCCCGGAGCGCCGAGCCTCTCCGGATGACCGCCTGCCCCTCCCGCGAGAAGACGGAGCAGATCCTCCAGAGCGGCGGCAATCTCAACCCCGATGGCTGCCGCACCGTGACCGTCACCCGCGTCGATTCCCCCGCCGGTCCGGTCTGCGTCATGAATTTCGGCGAGAGCCAGGGTATCGTTGGCGCCATCACCAGCGCGGCGGTGCCGACCGAGTGGTGGACATCCTGCGAGAATCTCCGCCAGCCCTGACGGCGCCGGGGCTGGAAGCGGGGGAGCGGCCCCGGAGGGCTCAGACCCGCTCCAGCACCATGGCAATGCCCTGGCCGACGCCGATGCACATCGTCACCAGCGCGTAGCGCGCCTCGCGGTGGTGCAGCTCGGCCACCGCCGTCTGCACCAGCCGCGCGCCGGACATGCCGAGCGGATGGCCGAGCGCGATGGCGCCGCCATTCGGGTTCACATGCTCGGCGTCGTCCGGCAGGCCGAGATCGCGCGTCACGGCAAGGGCCTGGGCGGCGAAGGCCTCGTTCAGTTCGATCACGTCGATGTCGGAGAGGTCGAGGCCGGCCCTGTCCAGCACCTTGCGGGTGGCGGGCGCCGGGCCGAAGCCCATGATGCGCGGCGGCACGCCGGCGGTGGCGCAGGCCACCACGCGGGCGCGCGGCACCAGGCCGTGCGTGGCCGCCGCCGCCTCGCTGGCCAGCAGGATGGCGCAGGCGCCGTCATTCACGCCCGAGGCGTTGCCCGCCGTCACCGTGCCGCCCTCGCGGCGGAAGGGGGCGGGCAGGCGCGCCAGCATCTCCGGCGTGGTGTCCGGGCGGGGGTGCTCGTCCTGCCGCACGATCACCGGCCCGCCCTTGCGGCGGCGGATCTCGACGGGGACGATCTCCTCGGCGAAGCGGCCGGTCTCCATGGCGCGCCTGGCCCGCTGCTGGCTGCGGAAGGCGAAGGCGTCCTGGTCGGCGCGGCCGATCTGGAAATCGGCCGCGACGTTCTCCGCCGTCTCCGGCATGGATTCGGCGCCGTACTGCGCCCGCATCAGCGGGTTGACGAAGCGCCAGCCGATGGTGGTGTCGTACATCTCCGCCTGCCGGCCGAAGGGCTCGGCGTTCTTGCCCATGACGAAAGGCGCGCGCGTCATGCTCTCCACGCCGCCGGCCAGCATCAGCTCCGCCTCGCCGGACTTGATGGCGCGGGCGGCGATGCCGGTGGCGTCCAGCCCCGAGCCGCAGAGCCGGTTGACGGTGCTGCCCGGCACGCCATCGGGCAGGCCGGCCAGCAGCCCGGCCATGCGCGCCACGTTGCGGTTGTCCTCCCCCGCCTGGTTGGCGCAGCCGAGGACGATGTCGTCCAGCGCGCCCCAGTCGAGCCCGCGGTGGCGGGCCATCAGCGCCTTGATCGGCACGGCGGCGAGGTCATCGGCGCGCACCGCCGCCAGCGCGCCGGCATGGCGGCCGATGGGCGTGCGGGCGGCGTCGCAGATGAAGGCGTCACGCATCGCGGTGTGTCAGGCCTTGCGCAGTGGCGCGTCGGTGCGCGCCTGGAGGTCGTCGAAGCTGAGGCCGGGGGCCATGTCCACCACCGCGAAGCCCTGCTCCGTCACGTCCAGCACCGCGAGGTTGGTGTAGACGCGGCGCACGGCGCGCATGGCCGTCAGCGGGTAGCCGCAGCGGTGCACCAGCTTGGAGCGGCCCTCCTTGGTGGTGTGCTCCATCACCACCCACAGCCGCTTGGCGCCGGCCGCGAGGTCCATGGCGCCGCCGACGGCAGGGGCGGTGTCGTTGGCCGAGGTCGCCCAGTTGGCGACGTCGCCATTCTCCGCCACCTCGAAGGCGCCGAGCACGCAGAGGTCGAGATGCCCGCCGCGGATCATGGCGAAGCTGTCGGCGTGGTGCACATAGGCGCCGCCGCGCAGCAGCGTCACCTGCTGCTTGCCGGCGTTGATCAGCCAGGGGTCGGCGTCGTCGGGCGCGGGGGCGGGGCCCATGCCCAGCACGCCGTTCTCGGAGTGGAACACCACCTCGCGCTCGGCGGGGACGAAATCGGCCACCAGCGTCGGAATGCCGATGCCGAGGTTGACGTACCAGCCCTCGGGAATGTCCTGCGCCACCCGTGCGGCCATCTGCTTGCGGGAGAGGGGCGTGAAGCTTGTCTCGCTCATGGGGAGGATCCTCTCAGGCCCAAGGGTCAGGCGACAGGGTGCAGCAGGACGCGGTCGACGAAGATGCCGGGGGTGACGACCTCCTCCGGGTCCAGCGTGCCGAGCGGCTCGATCATGTCCACCTGCGCGATGGTGAGCTTCGCGGCCATGGCCATCACCGGATTGAAGTTGCGGCCCGAGCGCCGGTAGGTGAGGTTGCCCCAGCGGTCCGCCTTGTGCGCCTGGATCAGCGCCACGTCGCCGGGCAGGGCGTGCTCCAGCACGCAGGGGCGGCCGTTGAACTCGGCGGTGGGCTTGCCCTCGGTCAGCAGTGTGCCGTAGCCGGTGGGGGTGTAGAAGGCGGGCACCCCGGCGCCGGCGGCGCGCATCCGCTCGGCCAGCGTGCCCTGCGGCACGATCTCCAGCTCCAGCTTCCCGGCCTTGTACAGCTCCTCGAACACCACCGAGCCGGCGCTGCGCGGGAAGGAGCAGATGATCTTGCGCACCCGCCCCAGCTCCATCAGCCGCGCCAGCCCGACGCGCCCGGCGCCGGCATTGTTGGCGACGATGGTGAGGTCCTTCGCCCCCTGCTCGATCAGCCCGTCGATCAGCGCGTCCGGCTGGCCGACCGAGCCGAAGCCGCCCACCAGCACGGTGGCGCCGTCGGCGAGGCCCTGCATGGCCTCGGCCATGTCGCGCACGGTCTTGTTGATCATCGGATCGTTCCCTCGGGGTGTCCCTGCTGGGTCATGGCGTTCCCTGTTCTTCTTGCGGTGGGCGAGACTAGGTCCGCCATGCGCGGGGCCGCAACGGCGTGCGCTATCCGCACACCAGGCATCCTGGAAGCTCCGGCCGCAACAGCCGCCTCCTCCGGGGCGTTAGCCCCCGGGAACGACCCTGCGCCCCGCTTCCTGCTGGCGCATCCGGACAGCAAGGACGCGCATGGCCGAGCCTGCCCATCCCGCCACCTATCCGCCCCTCGATCAGCCGAAGCCGGTGGCGGAGGGGCTCTGGATCGTGGACAGCGGCCCGCTGCGCGTCCTGGGCCTTCCCCTGCCGGTGCGCATGACGGTGCTCCGCCTGCGGGATGGCGGGCTCTGGCTGCACTCGCCCACCCGCCATACCGCCGCGCTGCAGCGCGCGCTGCAGGAGATCGGCCCGATCCGCCATCTGGTCGCGCCCAACATCGCGCACTGGTCCTTCCTGCAGGCCTGGCAGCGCCATTGCCCGGAAGCCAGGATCTGGGCGGCACCGGAGCTGCGGCGGCGCCGCGCCGTGCGGAAATCCCGCCTGCGGCTGGACCACGACCTTGCCGGCGCCGCGCCGGAGCCCTGGGCCGGGGAGATCGAGCAGCGCGTCGTGCCCGGGGCCGGCGGCTTCCGCGAGGTGGCCTTCTTTCACCAGCCGAGCCGCAGCCTGCTGCTGACCGACCTGGTGCAGAACCTGGAGCCCGGCAAGCTGCCGCCCCTGGTGCGCCCCCTGGCGCGGCTGGCCGGCGTCACGGCGCCGGAGGGCGGCACGCCGGCCTATCTGCGCGCCCTGCTGCGCCTGCGCCGCCAGGAGGCCGCCGAGGCCGTCCGGCAGATGCTGGCATGGCAGCCGGAGCGGGTGATCTTCGCCCATGGCGCCTGGTTCGAGCGGGACGGCACCGCGGCGCTGCGGCGCGCCCTGGCCTGGCTGCTGCGCTGAGCCGCCCGCCACCCCTGATTCCCCGCAGCAAGGAACACGGACACATGCCCACCCCTGCCAAGTCCACCCCTGCCAAGCCCGCCCCGCGCGGCACCCGCGCCCTGACCAGCGCCATCCTGGCCGCCCTGGAGGGCATCCCCGAGGTGAACCGCAAGGCGGCCTTCCGCCACGCCACGGTGGCGGTGCGGGAGAAGCTGATCGCCCAGTCGGAGAAGGCGAAGGCCGCCGCGCGCCGGGCACCCGCCCTGCCGGGGGCGAAGCGCCGCGCCGCCGTGGCGTCCATCCGGGAGGACACGGCCCGGGAAGACACGGCGAAGCCGCCGCGCGCCACGGCCCGTCGCGGCCGGAGCGCACCGGCCGGCTGAAGGGCGGGGCCGCGCCTAGCCCGGAATGGTCCGCCGCAGCTCGGCGGCGGCGTGGAGCAGGGCCGGCAGCAGCCGCTCCCGCAGCACCTCGTCCGGCGCGCGTGCCGTCCGCACGCCGATGTTGATGGCGGCGACGCAGCGCCCGCGCTGGTCGCGCACCGGCACGGCAACGGAACGCAGCCCGATCTCCAGCTCCTCGTCCACCAGTGCGTAGCCGCGCGCCCGCGCCTCGCGGATGGCGGCGCGGATCGCGCTGCGGGTGGTGCGGGTGTGGGCGGTGAGCGCGGCGGGGGCGAGGCGCGCCACGAACTGGTCCACCAGCGGCTCCGGCTGGGCGGAGAGCAGCGCCCGCCCCAGCGCCGTGCAATGCGCCGGCAGCCGGCTGCCCACCCCCAGCGCCACGGAGGCGATGCGCGCCGCCGCCGCGCGGGCGATGTAGACCACCTCCGGCCCGTCGAGGATGGCGGCGGAGCAGCTCTCGCCCGTCGCCTCGCGCACCGCGTCGAGCTGCGGCTGGAGCTGCTCGGGCAGGGTGGCGCTGGCCAGCCAGGCGCCGCCCAGCCGCAGCACGCGGGGGGTGAGGGCGAAGCCGCGCCCATCCGCCTCGGCATAGCCCAGCGAAACCAGGGTGAGCAGGCAGCGCCGTGCCGCCGCGCGCGTCATGCCTGTGGCGCGGGCGATCTCGGCGATGCTGGCGCGGCCCTCGCCGGCCTGCCCCGGCAGGGCGTGGAACGCCTCGATCACGGCCAGGCCGCGCGAGAGGCCGCCCAGCAGGTCGCGCGGGTTACCCATCGCGCGCCTGGCCGGGGGTCAGTCCCGTCATGCGGCGGAAGAAGCGCGAGAAATAGGCCGGGTCGCGGAAGCCGAGCCCGTAGCCGATCTCGGCGACCGAGAGGGAGGAGTAGCGCAGGCTGCGCCGCGCCTCGGTGATGCGCCGGGCGTTGAGGATCTGCAGCGGCGTGCGCCCGGCGGCGGCGCGGCAGAGCGCGGCGAGGCGCTTCTCGGAAAGGCCCAGCGCCTTCTGGTAGTCGGCGATCGGGCGCGGCTCGTGGAACCACTGCTCCACCAGGGCGCGGAAGCGGGCGAAGTGCAGCGTGTCGGCGCTGGCGGCGGCGTCCGCCCGCGGCTGCCCGGCGCGCAGCCGCGCCAGGGCGATGAGCAGCAGCCGCAGCTGCGCCGCCAGCGCCGCGCTTCGCCCGGGCCGGTGGGCGGTGAATTCCTCCGCCAGCTCGGCGAAGCGCTGCGGCACGCGGTGGGCAACCAGCGCCGCCGGCTCCAGCGGCAGCAGCAGCGCCGCCTCGGGCAGCGTGTCCTCCGCCAGCAGCTCCGCCGCCCAGGGCAGGGCGAGGCTCAGCACCCAGCCATCCGTGCCGGGCTGGAAGGTGAAGCCGTGGATCACCGCCGGCGGCAGCAGCAGCAGGGCGGGGGCGGCGAAGTCCCGCTCCTGCCCGTCGAACTGCGCGCGGCCGCCGCCCTGCTCGGCCAGCAGCAGCTGCAGCAGGCCGGGATGGCGGTGCGGCGCGATGTGCCAGCCATGCGGCAGGCTGCGGGCGGGGATGGTCTCGATGTGCAGGAAGCGGGAATCCGCCTCATCCCCGGCCTCGCCGTAGAGGAAGAAGCGCGGGACGATCTCCATGGCGGGAAAGTGCCAGGATTTCGCCCTTCCGTCCATTCAGCCGCGCCGGCGGGGCGGGATAGCGTGCCGGCCAAGCAGAAGCCTCCGGAGGAAAAGTCCATGCGCACCCAGGTCGGCATCGTCGGCTGCGGCCCCGCCGGGTTGTTCCTGGCCCACCTCCTGCACCGTGCCGGCATCGAATCCGTCATCCTGGAGAGCCGGAGCCGCGCCGAGGTGGAGGGCACCATCCGCGCCGGCGTGCTGGAGCACTGGCTCGTCGAGATGATGACGGCGATGGGCCTCGGCGCGCGGATGCTGCGCGAGGGGCATTTCCACACCGGCATCACCCTGCAATGGAACCGCCAGCGCCTGCATCTCGACATGGAGGACCTCACCGGCGGCAGGAAGGTGACGGTCTATGCCCAGCACGAGGTGCTGAAGGACCTGATCGCCGCGCGGCTGGCCGATGGCGGCGCCATCCATTTCGGCGTCTCGGCCACCGCCATCCACGCGGTGGACACCGACCGCCCCTTCCTCACCTGGCGCGCCGATGGCGACGGCCCGGAGCAGCGGCTGGATTGCGACTACATCGTCGGCGCCGACGGCTTCCACGGCCCGGGGCGGCAGGCCATCCCGGCCAGCCGCCGCACCGAGTACCAGAAGATCTACCCCTTCGGCTGGCTCGGCATCCTGGCCCGGGCGCCGCTCTCCTGGCCGGAGCTGATCTACGCCAACCAGGGCGAGGGCTTCGCGCTGCTCTCCACGCGCTCGCCCGAGATCCAGCGCATGTACATCCAGTGCGACCCGGCGGACGACATCGCCCGCTGGTCCGACGACCGCATCTGGGCGCAGCTCGAGGCGCGCCTGTCCACCGACGATGGCTGGGTGCTGCAACGGGGAGAGATCTTCCAGAAGGGCATCATCCCGCTGCGCAGCTTCGTCTGCGAGCCGATGCAGCACGGCCGGCTGTTCCTGGCGGGCGATGCCGCGCACATCGTCCCGCCCACCGGCGCCAAGGGACTGAACCTGGCGGTGGCCGACGCGGTGGTGCTGGCCCGCGCCCTGGAGGCCCGCTATCGCGACAACCGCACGGAGAGGCTGGACGCCTACAGCGCCACCTGCCTGCGCCGCGTCTGGAAGGGCGAGCGCTTCTCCTGGTCCATGACCACCATGCTGCACCGCAACCCGGATGACAGCCCCTTCGAGCAGCGCATCCACCAGGCGGGGCTCGACCTGCTGCGCAGTTCCCGCGCCGCCGCCACGGCGCTGGCGGAGAACTATGTGGGCCTGCCCTTCGAGGACTGAGCGCCGCCCGGCCGGATGGACAGGCGGGCGGGCCGGGTGGAAGAACAACGCCGCCCTTCCTCCCGCGCCGGAGCCGCCGCCATGCCGATCCTCGATTTCCAGCAGGTCGATGTCTTTTCCGCCACCCCGCTGAAGGGCAACCCGCTGGCCGTGGTGCTGGGCGCGGACGGCCTTTCCGACGCGCAGATGGCCGCCTTCGCCAACTGGACCAACCTCAGCGAGACCACCTTCCTCCTCCGCCCGACCCTGCCGGAGGCGGATTACCGGGTGCGCATCTTCACCCCGGAGCGGGAACTGCCCTTCGCCGGCCACCCGACGCTGGGAAGCTGCCATGCCTGGCTGGCGGCGGGCGGCCGGCCCAGGGGGGCGGAGGTGGTGCAGGAATGCGGTGTCGGCCCCGTGCGCATCCGGCGGGGGGAGGGCGGGCAACTGGCCTTCGCCGCCCCGCCGCTGCGCCGCAGCGGGCCGGTGGAGCCCGAGGTGCTGGCGCGCCTCGCCCGCGGGCTGCGCCTGGCGCCGGAAGCCATCGTGGCGGCGGAGTGGATCGTCAATGGCCCGGAATGGGTGGGGGTGCTGCTCCGCTCCCGCGCCGAGCTGCTGGCGATCGAGCCCGATTATGCGGCGCTGGAGGGGCTGTGGCCCGGCGTGGTGGCGCCCTGGGACCCGGCGGTGGACGGGACGGAGGCGCAGTTCGAGCTGCGCGCCTTCATCCCCGGCTCCGCCGTGCCGGAGGACCCGGTGACGGGCAGCCTGAATGCCGGCATCGGGCAGTGGCTGATCGGCAGCGGCCGGGCACCGGAGCGCTACGTGGCCGCGCAGGGCACGGTGCTGGGCCGCGCCGGCCGCGTCTTCCTGCAGCGGGAAGCGGGGACGGTGTGGGTGGGCGGCGCGGTGGTGACGGTGCTCTCCGGACGGGCGGAGCTGTAGGTCAGGCGAAATTGTAACGGCGGCGGGCCTGGGCAAGCGGCGGCGGCTTCCCCTAATCGGGACCATGCAATCCGCCGCCATCCAGGCCGAGGGCCTGACCAAGCGCTACGGCGAGACCACCGCCGTGGAGTCCCTGAGCTTCACCCTGCCACGCGGCGCCACCTGGGGCCTGCTGGGCGGCAACGGGGCGGGCAAGACCACCACCATCGCCATGCTGCTCGGCCTGCTGGTGCCGAGCGCGGGCCGCGTCTCGGTGCTGGGGCACGACATGGCGCGGGACCGCTTCGCGGCGCTCGCGCGGATGAACTTCTCCTCCCCCTATGTGGCGCTGCCGCACCGGCTGACGGTGGCGGAGAACCTCCGGGTCTATGCCCATCTCTACGGCGTGCGCGGCACCGAGGCGCGCATCGCCGAGCTGGCGGCCGCCCTGCAACTGGAGGAGATCCTGCACCGCCCGGCGGGCCAGCTCTCGGCCGGGCAGAAGACCCGCGTGGCGCTGGCCAAGGCGCTGGTGAACCGCCCCGAGCTGCTGTTGCTGGACGAGCCCACCGCCAGCCTCGACCCGGACACCGGCGACTGGGTGCGGACATGGCTGGAGAATTATCGTGCTGAAAGCGGCTGCGCCATACTCCTGGCCAGCCACAACATGGCCGAGGTGGAGCGCCTCTGCGGCCATGTGCTGATAATGAAGCGCGGCAAGCTGGTTGATGAGGGCAGCCCCGCCGATCTCGTCGCCCGCTTCGGGCGGGATAATCTGGAGGATGTCTTCCTCGACATCGCCCGCGACCGGAGGGTGGAGGCATGAACGGGGCACCGCGCCGCGTCTGGGGCCTGGTCTACCGGCACCTGGCGCTCTACCGCCGCTCCTGGCCGCGGCTGCTGGAGCTGATGTACTGGCCGGTGCTGCAGATGCTCGTCTGGGGCTTCGTCACCGCCTATCTGGCGGGGGTGCAGCAGAACACGGCCACGGTGGCGGCGGGCGTGCTGCTGGGCGGCGTGCTGCTGTGGGAGGTGGCGCTGCGCAGCCAGATGGGCTTCGCCCTCTCCTTCCTGGAGGAGGTCTGGAGCCGCAACCTCGGCCATATCTTCGTCAGCCCCCTGCGGCCGGGGGAGCTGGTGGCGGGGCTGATCACCATGGCCACGCTCAGGATGCTGATCGGCGTGCTGCCGGCGGTGGGGCTGGCCTGGCTGCTCTACGGCTTCGGCCTGTTCGGGCTGGGGCCGGTGGTGGTGCTGTTCTTCGCCGCGCTGATGCTGATGGGCTGGGCGGTGGCGCTCGGCGTCACGGCCATGATCCTGCGGCACGGGGCGGGGGCGGAGCCGCTGGCGTGGTCGGTGCTGTTCGGCCTCACGCCCTTCGCCTGCGTGTTCTACCCGATGGCGACGCTGCCGCAGCCGCTGCAATGGGTGGCGCAGGCCATTCCCGCCGCGCATGTGTTCGAGGGGATGCGCGCCGCGCTGCTGGAGGGGCGGGTGGATGGCTGGCACCTCGCCGCCGCCTTCCTGCTGGATGCGCTGTGGCTGGCGCTGCTCGGCCGCGTCTTCATGGCGCAGTTCGAGGCGGCGCGGCGCAGCGGCGCGCTGATGAACATCGGCGAGTGAACGGGCGGCGCGTGAGCGGGCGGCGAGTGAGCGGGCGGCGGGCGGGGGCGTCCCGCCGCCCCGCCCGCCTCAGCCGAACCAGAAGCGGTCCGGCACGGCGGCCTGGCTGGCGCGGGCCAGGGCCGCTTCCACCTCGGCGGAAGACTCGGGCGCCGTGGCCTGCAGCCGGTCGGTGTCGAGCCCCAGGCTGAGATCCGGCCGCAGGCTCAGCCGCAGCGCCAGGGCATGTGCCAGCACCCGCATCGCCGCCTGGGTCTGCGGCACCTCCTGCCAGCCGGGCAGGCGCATGCTGAAGGCCAGCCGCGCCGCATGCTCCGCCAGCAGCGGGTGCGGGGGCGCCCAGGCCGGCACGGCCGTGGCGATCGGGGGAGATTCGGGGGGCATCCTGCGCGCCTTCATCCGGTCCGGAGGGGAGGGCGCGGAGGGCCGCGCCGCCACCATCTTCCGGCCTTCAGGGTGAACAGGCGGTGAATGCGCGTGACGGCGGCCGGGGCCGGCCATGCCGTCCCGGCAATTCCGCCGCCGCCCGAAAGGGGCTACAGGTCGGGCGTGACCCCGACCCGCTTCTTCCTGATCCGCCACGCCATCGTCGAGCCCTCGGCGCGTGTCGTGATGTATGGCGACATGGATGTCGCCATCTGTTCCCTGGCCCTGGCGCAGGAGAGCGCCGCCTATGCCTGGCTGGCGGGCCGCCTGCCGGAGGGGGCGCGCTGGTTCCACACCCCGCTCTCGCGCACCCGCGCCACGGCCGAGGCGATCTTCGCCGCCGGCTACCCGACGGCCGCGCTGAGCGTGGAGCCGCGCTTCGCCGAGCAGCATCTCGGCGAATGGCAGGGCATCACCTATGAGGCGCTGGCCCGGCTGCTCTCCGAGCCGCCGCACCCCTTCTGGCCGCATGGCGCCGCCGAGCGGCCGCCGGGCGGCGAGAGCCTGCAGGACGTGATCGGCCGCATCGGCCCGGCGCTGGAGGAGATGGCGGAGCGGCTGGAGGGGATGGATGTGGTGATCGTGGCGCATGGCGGCTCGATCCGCGCCGCGGTGGCGCACGCCATGGGGCTCGACCCGCACCAGGCCTTCCAGCTCTCGGTGAAGAACCTCTCCCTCACCCGGCTGGAGAAGCACGGGGCGCATTGGCGCGTGGCCTCGGTGAACGAGGAGCCGCCGGCCGGCGCGGCGGCCTGAAACCGGGGCGCAAAGCCACGCCTCGCTGCAAGTTGGGCTTGCCACGCCGCAGCCGGAAGGCCATTCCTGGGCAATGGGTTGCCGGAGGACCTTCATGCGGCGTTCGATCTTCGCACCAATTCCCTTCGCCGGGGCCTTGCTGCTGACGACGGCCCTGTGCGCCGGAGGCGCGCGGCCGGCCGCCGCGCAGGTGGAGCAGCAGGCGCTGGTGGACCGCTCCACCCTCGCCGTGCAGGAAATGCTCGGCGCCGCCGGCCCGGCCGATGCCGCCCACTACAATGACGCGGTGACCATGCTGCGCCGGGCGCGCGCCGTCATGGTCTGCCCGCGCGTCTTCCGCGCCGGGTTCATCCTGGGCGGGCAGGGCGGCTCCTGCGTGCTGCTGGCGCGCGACGGCGCGGGCTCCTGGTCTTCGCCCGCCTTCTACAGCCTGGGCTCGGGCAGCCTCGGCTTCCAGATCGGCGTGCAGGACGCCATGGTCATGATGATGGTGCTGACCGACAAGGGCCTCTCCGCCCTGATGGACAGCCAGTTCAAGGTCGGCGCCGACGCCTCCATCGCGGTGGCGACGATCGGCGGCGGCATCGCCGGCTCCACCACCGCGGCGGTGGGGGCGGACATCGTCACCTTCGCCAAGACGCGCGGCCTCTATGCCGGCATCGCGCTGGACGGCTCCCTGCTCTCCACCCGCAGCGACTGGAACCGCGCCTATTACGGCCAGAGCGTCGGCGCGCGGCAGATCGTGGTGGACATGGCCGCCCACAACCCGGGGGCCGACCCGCTGCGCGGCACGCTGATGCGCTTCGGCGGCGCGCCGGCGGCCACCGCCGCCCAGCCCTACCAGCAGCAGCAGCAGCAGCAGCAGCAGCCGCAGAGCTTCCAGCAGCCCGGCTACCAGCCGCCGCCCTCCTACCAGCAGGGTGGCGGCGTGCAGGCCGAGCCGCTGCGTTGATCCGGCCCCTGCGCTGATCCGGCCGCCGCCGGTGCCTTGTCGGCACTGGCGGCCGCGATCTGGTAATTTTCCGTTGATGACTTCGCGCTAAGCCAGGCCCTCTCTGCTGAAGTGGGCTTCGGGCATATGCGCATTCGTACTCTCTTCCTGGCCGGCTTCTGCGCTGTGGCCCTGCCAGGCGCGCTGGCCTCCCTGGTGCTGGCCGGCCAGGCCTTCGGCGACTGGCGGCAGGCCAACCAGGCGATGCTCGATACCCGTGCCCTCAGCGCCCTGCAGCGCGCGCAGACCGCGCTGACCATCGAGGTCGGGCAATATGCCAGCTCCGCCACCAGCCCCGCGCCGGACATGCCGACGCTGCGCGCCGCCGTGCCGGTGGCGGACCAGCAGCTTGCGCTGATGGCGGAGAGGCTGCCCGCCTCCTCGCTCGGGGAGGCGGCACTGTCGGTGACGCGGCAGCTCACCCAGACCATGGCCACGCTGCGCCGCCGCGCCGAGGCCGAGTTCGTGCGCCCCCTGCCGCAGCGCGACCCCACCCTGGCCACCGATCTGCGGCAGGCGCGCGCCAACCTGATGGATGGCGTGACCGCGCAGGGCGACACGCTGGTCCGCCTGCTGGCGGTGCGCCAGCCGGAGCTGATGCTGCCGCTGGAGCTGGCCCGGGCCGTGATGCAGCAGCGCGACGTGACGGGCCGCAACCTGACCGCGCTCTATGGCTGGGTGAACGGCCTGCCGGTGGAGCGCGCCGCCTTCCATGCCCTGCAGGGCCAGTTGGGCGAGGCCCGGCAATCGCAGCAGAGCGCGCTGCACCTGGTCGATGTGCTGCGCGACCGGCCGCGGCTGCAGGAGGCGGCCGGCCGGTATGGCAGTCTGAACGAGGCGCTGAATGGCCGGATCCGGCAGCTGAGCGACCTGGCGGCGGCGAATCTGGATCGCGTCGCGCCGCCCGGCACCTGGCCTGCCGACAGCAACGCGCTGCGCCGCGAGATCACGCCCATGCAGTTGCGGCTGCTCGACCTGCGCGACGCCGCGCTGGACGAGGCGATGGCGATGACCGAGGAGGCCACCGGCTCCGCCCGGCTGCGGCTGGCGATGGCGCTGGGGCTGGTGGCCCTGACCCTGGCCGTCGTCCTCGGCGGCCTGCTGCTGCTGATGCGCCGCCTGGTGCAGCCGCTGCGGGCGCTCACCGCCACCCTGTCCCGCATCGCCCAGGGCAGCCTGGAGGTGGCCGTGCCCGGCCACGCCCGCACGGACGAGCTGGGCGAGATGGCGCGCGCCATCGAGACGCTGCGCGAGGGCTCGCGGCAGCGGCTGGCGATGCAGCAGGCCCAGCAGCAGGCCCAGCAGGCCGAGCTGGAGCGCGCCAAGCGGGTCGACCTGCTGCTCAACCACTTCGAGGAGGAAACGGCGGGCATGCTGCGCGTGGTCGCCTCCGCCGCCACCGAGCTGGACGCCACCGCCGCCAGCATGGCCGGCATCGCCCAGGACGGCACCCGCCATGCCGGCGACGTGGCGGAGGCCGCCCGGCAGGCCAGCGCCAATGTGCAGACCGTGGCCGCCGCGGCCGAGGAGCTGGCCGCCAGCATCGCCGAGGTGGCGCGCCAGGTGCGCGACGGCGCCGGCCAGGCGCGCTCCGCCGTGGCCGCCGCCGAGCGCGCCGGGCAGACCGTGCGCGGCCTCTCCGACGCCGCCGACCGCATCGGCGACGTGGTGAAGCTGATCGCCGACATCGCCAGCCAGACCAACCTGCTGGCGCTGAACGCCACGATCGAGGCGGCGCGGGCGGGGGAGAGCGGCAAGGGCTTCGCCGTGGTGGCGTCCGAAGTGAAGAACCTGGCCAGCCAGACGGCCAAGGCCACCGAGGAGATCGGCCAGCAGATCGCCGGCATGCAGACCGAGACGCAGCGGACGGTGCAGGCGATCGGCGCCATCGCCGGGATCATCGAGGGGCTGAACCGCGCCACCGCCCAGGTGGCCGAGGCCGCCGGGCAGCAGGCGGAAGCCACGCAGGAGATCGGCCGCGCCGTGGCCGAGGCGGCCACCGGCACGGATGCCGCCTCCCGCCACGCGATGGGCGTCAGCGCCGATGCCGAGCGCACCGGCACCGCCGCCGGCGAGGTGCGCGCCGCCTCCGGCGAGCTGGCGCAGCGCTCCGAGGCGCTGCGCGGGCAGATGGAGCGCTTCCTCAGCGCGATCCGCGCCGCCTGAGGCGTGGCGGCCGGCGCCGCCTCAGGCGCCGGCCTGCAGCCCGTTGCGCAGCGAGTGCCCCTCGGCGCCCGCGGGGTCGATCAGCCCCTCGCGCAGCAGCAGGTCGATCAGCACCAGGTTGACGTTGAACTTCACGCTGTCCGTGTCCCGCACCACCTCCAGCACGCGGGCGATGGGCCACAGCTCGAAATGCTCCACCTCGTCGTCATGCGGGGTGGGGGTGAAGTCCTCGGGCAGCTCCAGGTCGTAGACATGCAGGATGTCGCGCCGCAGCCCGCCATCGGCCTGGCGCATGATGTAGGAGATGCGGCCCGTGGGCCGCGCCCCCGCCACCAGCTCGGGCGGCAGGCCGGCCTCCTCGGCGCCCTCCTTCACCAGCGTCTCCCAGGCATCCAGCCCGGCGGGGGTGCCGCCGGCCACCAGGTTGTCCCACTGGCCGGGCGCCACCGCCTTGTCCCGCGCCCGCTTGCCGATCCAGACATGCAGCCCGTCGGCCCGGCGCACCAGCCCGTTCAGGTGCACCCCCTGCGCCAGCACGCCGAAGGCCGGCACGGCGCCGCGGTCCAGCGTGGCCAGCACCGGCCCCTCGGGCGTCGCGCGCACGTCGAAGGGCTCGCCGCGCACGCGCAGGTAGCCGGCCTTCTCCAGCCCCTTCGCCGCCTCGGCCAGGGCCGCGCCGCGCGCGGCCGCGCCCCGCAGCCGGCCAGCCAGCGAGACGCCCTCGCCATCGAAATGGAAGTCACGCGGGCGGAAGGCCAGCCAGCGGGCCAGCTCCGGCGACAGCCAGCCGACCTGCTCGGCGCCGATGCGGAAGGGGATCAGCCCGGCGGGCGAGGCCAGGTTGTTGCAGGCGGCGATGTGGCGGGCGAAGCCCGTGGAGGCGGGGATGGGCATGCCCTCCCTCATGCCGCCGCCGCGCGCCGGCGGCAATGCCTTCCGCCCGGCCGGGCTGGGGGGCGGGCCATGTGCCGGGGGCATGCGCGCCGCCCGGATGCGGCGCGGTGCATTGCCGCTGCCGGTGGCGGGCGCCATGTAACGCCCGACCGACTGGAGATTGCCCCGTGCCCGCTTCCCCTGCCGCGCCGGCCCGTCCGCGCGGCCACTTCCAAACGCTGCTGACCCTCGCCCCCTATCTCTGGCCCCGCAACGAGCCGGGGCTGCGCGCCCGCGTCGTCGTCGCGCTGATCCTCATGGTGCTCGCCAAGGGCGCCAACGTGGTGGTGCCGATCGCCTATGCCCGCGCCGTGGACGCGCTGGGGCCGCAGGCCGGCACCGCCGCCGCCATCGCCACCGTGCCCGTGGCCCTCGTGCTGGCCTATGGTCTGCTGCGCATCACCTCCTCCTGGATGGCGGAGCTGCGCGACGCCGTCTTCACCCGCGTGCAGGCGCGGGCGGGGCGGGTCATCGCGCTCAACGTGTTCCGCCACCTGCACGCCCTGTCGCTCCGCTTCCACCTGGACCGGCAGACGGGCGGCATGAGCCGCGTCATCGAGCGCGGCACGCGGGGCATCAACTTCGTCCTCGACTTCATGCTGTTCAACATCATCCCCACGCTGATCGAAATCCTGCTCGTCGCGGGCATCCTGTGGGGGCTGTTCGACGCCAGCTTCGCCCTTGTCACGCTGCTGACGATCGGGCTCTACATCGCCTTCACCCTGGTCTTCACCGACTGGCGGCTGCGCTTCCGCCGCGCCATGAACGAGATGGACCAGGAGGCCAACACCAAGGCCATCGACAGCCTGCTGAACTACGAGACGGTGAAGTATTTCGGCAACGAGAAGCACGAGGAGCGGCGCTACGATTCCTCCCTCGCGCGCTACGAGGCCGCCTACACTCGCTCCGAGGTGACGCTGAACTACCTGAACATGGGCCAGGCGGCGATCATCGCCATCGGCCTGACGGCGGTGATGCTGATGGCCGCGCGCGGCGTCGCCAATGGCAGCATGTCGGTGGGCGATTTCGTGCTGGTGAACACCTACCTGATCCAGCTCTACCTGCCGCTGAACTTCCTGGGCTTCGTCTATCGCGAGCTGAAGCAGGGGCTGGTGGACATGGAGGCCATGTTCACCCTGATGCGCGAGAAGCAGGAGGTGGCCGATGCCCCCGGCGCGCCGCCGCTCGCCGCAGGTCCCGGCGCGCTGGAGTTCCGCGACATCCGCTTCGGCTACCGGCCGGACCGCACCATCCTCAAGGGTGTCTCGCTGAGCGTCCCGGCGGGGCGGACGCTGGCCATCGTCGGCCCCACCGGCGCCGGCAAGTCCACCATCTCGCGCCTGCTGTTCCGCTTCTACGACGCCCAGAGCGGCGAGATCCTGCTCGATGGCCAGGATATCCGGAGCGTGACGCAGGAGAGCCTGCGCGCCGCCGTCGGCGTGGTGCCGCAGGACACGGTGCTGTTCAACGACACCATCCGCTACAACATCGCCTATGGCCGCCCCGGCGCCTCGGAGGAGGAGGTGGTGGCGGCCGCCAAGCTCGCCCAGGTGCATGACTTCGTCCTCCGCCTGCCGGATGGCTACGACACCCGTGTGGGCGAGCGCGGCCTGAAGCTCTCGGGCGGCGAGAAGCAGCGCGTGGCCATCGCCCGCACCATCCTGAAGGATCCGCGCGTGCTGATCCTGGACGAGGCGACGAGCGCGCTCGACACGCGCACCGAGCAGGAAATCCAGGCGGCGCTGCGCGGCGTCTCGGCGGGGCGCACCACGCTGGTCATCGCCCACCGCCTCTCCACCGTGGTGGAGGCGGACGAGATCATCGTGCTGCAGGACGGGCAGATCGCCGAGCGCGGCAACCACACGGCACTGATGGCGGCGGATGGCCTCTACGCGCAGATGTGGCGCCGCCAGTCCGAGGCCGTGGCGGCGGCCGAGGCGGCGGCGGCGGCGCAGGAGGCGGCGCGCGCCGCCGGGGTGGAGGCGGATGCGGGGCGGCGCCCGGCGCACGACCCGCGCCTGTGAGCGGCGCGTTCCGCCCGCCTTTTGCGCCCCCTGCTCTTTTGCGCCCGTGCTCTTTTGCTTCCCCGCCAGTGTGACTATGTGACCGGACCGTATCAGGAGGGCACCAGATGCAACTCGATCCGCAGGGGGTGGCCCCGGAAGATCTCAGCCATGCCGGGTCCGTGGTGGACAAGGCGATCGAATACATGATCGAGCAGAAGATCGCGCCGATCTCGGTCGCCTCCGCCCTGCTCGGCGGCGCGCTCGGGCTGATGGCGCGCAGCATGCGCGACGAGGCGATCGCCAACGTGCTGCGCAGCGCGCTGGCCTCGGTCGAGGCGGGGGAGCTGGCCGAGATGCGCCAGGGGCCGCCGTCCGGCAACGATCTCTGAAGCCGGCAGGCGCCCGCGCGGCCAGGATTTCCGCCGCCGCGGGGCCGTCGAATCCTTGACTCTCGCGGGGGGGCGGGCCATACGCCCCCTCTGTTTTTCACACTGGGTGTGCGGTCTGTGCCGCGACCCCGCTCCGATTGAAGGGTAGCGCCATGGCTCGCCGTTGCGGCATCACCGGCAAGGGCGTGCTGACGGGCAACAACGTCAGCCACGCCAACAACAAGACGCGTCGCCGTTTCCTGCCGAACCTGCAGGAAACCTCGTTCTTCTCCGACGTGCTCGGCACCTCCGTGCAGATCCGCATCTCCACCAACGGCATCCGCACCGTGGAGCACAATGGCGGCCTGGACTCCTTCCTGCTCGGCACCGCCGACCGGAAGCTGCCGGCCGAGGCGCTGACCCTGAAGCGCCGCATCCTGAAGGCGCAGGAGAAGAAGGCCGCCGCCGCGGCCTGACGCGCCTCCCGCGCCCTGCGCGCGGTGCATGGACCGATGATGCGAACGCGCCCCGCCCGAGCGGGGCGCGTTTACTTTTTCTTCGGGTCCGTCGCGCAGCATGAGCGCATGGCGACTTTTTCCCTGATTGTCCTGATGGGCCTGCTTTCCGGCGTGGGCCTGCTGCTCTTCATGGCCGAGCGCGAGCGCCACCGCGCGCAGCGCCGGGTCATCGAGATGGAGCAGGAGGTGGCGCAGCGGACCCGGCATCTCGACCTGTTCGCGCAGGAGCTGCACACGCTCGGCCTGTCCCTGCTGGGCCAGAGCCCGCAGCTGGCGCAGGGCGGCGCGGAAGGCCATGCGCGCGCGCTGCTCTGCCTGGCCGCCGACGTACACGACCTGGCCGCCAGCACCGCCGCTCCCCGCCGGCTGCGGGAGGAGTGCGTCTCCCTGGCGCCGCTGCTGCGCGAGGTGATCGAGCAGGTCTCGCTGGCCATGGCGCCCGGCACGCGGCAATGGCGCGTCGCGCCCGACCTCGCCGCGCTGATCCTGCGGGCCGACCGCCGCGCGCTCCGCGGCGCGCTGCTGCAGGTGCTGACCCGCGCCATCCGCCACACGCGCGAGGGCGACCCGATCATCCTGCAGCTGGTGCAGGCGGAGGAGACGCTGACCATCATGGTCGAGGATGAGGGGGCGGGGCTGGCCGCCGGGGATCTCGGCCAAAGCGCCGCCGGCGATGGCACGCGGGGGCTGGCCCTGGGGCTGCTGGTGGCCCGCCAGCTCCTGCGCGCCCATGAGGGCGAGCTGACGGTGGAGGCGGTGCAGGGCATCGGGGCCCGCACCTGGATGACCCTGCCACGGCGCTGCCTGCTGCACATCGCGCAGGACGGCCCGCCGGGCACGCCCGCCGTCCTGCTCCCCGCCCCGGCCGGTACCGATGTCGCCCCTGCCGGCAATGCGCCGGAGGCGGTGCAGGCCGGCACCGGGCGGGCGGCCCTGCCCCTCCAGGCCGGAGGCGGCTAGGCGCCGGGAGCGGCGCCGCCGTCGCGGAGGGTGAAGAGCAGCAGCAGCCCCTCCTGGAAGAACAGCTCGTTGTCGTCGGCCAGCAGGGCGACCCAGGTCTGCCCGGCATGGCGGAAGCTGGCCACCCCCTCCCAGTTCTCGCCGGGCAGGGCCGTCTCGGGCAGCAGGGTCTCGGCCTCCAGCACCGTCTCCGCGCGGGCGGTGGCCAGGGCTGCGGCGGGCAGGCGCAGCAGGCGGCCCTGGAAGCCCTGGGGCAGGCCGAAGCGCCGCTCCACCACCAGCGCGCCACCATCGGCCAGGCCGCAGGCACCGGTGGGCACGAAGCCGGGCGTGGGGCGGTAGGCGAGGGGCAGCCACTGCCCGGGCTCGCCCAGCCAGGCGCGCACGTCTCCCCCGTCCCCCGCCCCCGCGCCGCCTGTGGCGGGCAGCGCCTCGGTGATGGCCAGCCATCGCCCGTCGGCCAGCAAAGCCAGGCTTTCCAGCCCGCCATTGTTCGGCGCGAAGCGCAGTGCCGGGGGCATGGCGATCGGCCGACACGCCTCGCGCAGCGTGTCATAGGCGCAGACGCGGTGGCGGCGCTCGAACCCCACCAGCCAGCCACCCCCCGGCCGTGGCGCCAGCGATTCGGCATCGCCATCGACGCTGCGGGGCAGGGGGATGGGTAACTCGCCGGCCAGCCGGCCGGTCTCGAGCGCCTCCAGCGCCACCGGCCGCCCTTCCGGCCCGAGCCGGAGACCGGCCCGGAGCCAGCGGCCCAGATCGCTGATGGCGGTCAGCCGCAGGGCCTCGTCCACATGCAGGCCGGAGAGGCCGCCGAAGCCGATGACATGCCGGTTCAGCCGCAGCCCGCCGCGCGATTCGAGCGGTGAATCCGGCGGCAGGTCGAGAGGCGGCAGGGGCGTGGCCGGCGCGCCGCCCAGGCGCAGGGCGGCACAGGCCCCGAGCCCGCCCAGCGCGGCCACGGCCAGCAGGCCGCGCCGCCCCGGGCGGTTCACGCGCGCGCCTGCCTGCTCACGCCGCCCGCCGGCTCACGCGAGCAGCGGCGCCCGCTCGGTGGCCGCGCGCTGGAAGGCGGCGGCGGCGTCCTCGTCGAACAGCTCCGCCAGCTTCTTCATCATCGTGCCGCCCAGCTCCTCGGCATCGACGATGGTGACGGCGCGGCGGTAGTAGCGCGTCACGTCATGCCCGATGCCGATGGCGATCAGCTCGACGATGTCGCGGTTCTCGATGTCGCCGATCACCTTGCGCAGGTGGCGCTCCAGGTAGTTGCCCGGATTGACGGAGAGCGTGCTGTCATCGACCGGCGCGCCGTCCGAGATCACCATCAGGATGCGGCGCCGCTCGGGGCGCATCATCAGGCGCTTGTAGGCCCAGTCCAGCGCCTCGCCGTCGATGTTCTCCTTGAGCAGACCCTCGCGCAGCATCAGCCCGAGATTCTTGCGGGCGCGGCGCCAGGGCGCGTCGGCGCTCTTGTAGATGACGTGGCGCAGGTCGTTCAGCCGGCCGGGGTTGCGCGGCTTGCCTTCCTGCACCCAGCGCTCGCGGCTCTGGCCGCCCTTCCATGCGCGGGTGGTGAAGCCCAGGATCTCGACCTTCACCGAGCAGCGCTCCAGCGTGCGCGCCAGGATGTCGCAGCACATGGCGGCCACCGAGATGGGGCGGCCGCGCATCGAGCCGGAATTGTCGATCAGCAGCGTCACGACGGTGTCGCGGAAATCCGCCTCGCGCTCGCGCTTGTAGGAGAGCGAGAGCATCGGGTTGACGATGATCCGCGCCAGCCGCGCGGCATCGAGCTGCCCTTCCTCGAGGTCGAATTCCCAGGCGCGCTGCTGCTGCGCCAGAAGGCGGCGCTGCAGCCGGTTGGCCAGCTTGGAGACGACGCCCTGGAGGTGGCTGAGCTGCTGGTCGAGCTGCTGGCGCAGGCGGGCCAGCTCCTCGGCGTCGCAGAGATCCTCGGCCTCGATCTCCTCGTCGAACTTCTTGGTGAAGGCGCGGTAGGCGGAGGCATCGTCGGAGGGGGCCACCTCCTTGCGCTGCTGCGGGCCGCCCGGGCGGTCCTCGCCCTCGGCGGCGACGCCTTCCTCCTCCTGGGTCTCGCCCTCCTCCTCGGCGCCCTCGCCCTGCATGGATTCGGGCTGGGCGCCCAGCGTCGGGTCGCTTTCCTGGCTCTGCGCCTCGCCCTCGGCGGAGTTGTCCTGCTGGCTGGAGGTCTCGCTGCCCTCGTCGCCCTGCTCGTCCTCCTCGGCCTCCGCCTCCACCTCGGCCTCGACCAGGTCGAAGGCGGAGAGCAGCTTGCGGGCGGCGCGGGCGAACTTTTCCTGATCCTCGCTGGCGGTGGCCATCTCGTCGAGCGCGGCCTCGGCCTTGTCGCCCAGCGTGGCGCGCCAGAGGTCGAGGATGCGCTGGGCGGCGGCGGGGGCGGCCTGGCCGGAGAGGCGCTCACGCGCCAGCAGCGAGAGCGCGGCGGGCAGCGGCAGCTGGTCCTTCCGCGTCATCCGGTCATAGCCTTCCGACTCGCAGGTCTCGGCCAGCCGGGCATCGAGGTTGGCGGCCACGCCCGGCATCAGCCGGGAGCCGATCACCTCGACGCGGGCCTGCTCCAGCGCGTCGAACACCTCGCGCGCCTCGCGGCGGGCGGGGGTGCGGGCGGCGTGGGCGGCCTCGTCATGGTGGCGCAGGCGTAGCGCGATGGAATCCGCAGCGCCGCGCAGCCGGGCCATCTCGGCCGGCGGCAGGGCGCGGGTCGGCAGCGGCAGCCGCGCCCGCTTGCCGGCGAGGCCGGACGGCCCCGGCTGGTAGGCCACCTGCACCTCGGCGTTGCGCGCGATGGCGCGCAGCGTGCCGGCGGTGGCCCGCTTGAACTCTTCCTGACGTGTCAGGTCCTTGCCGCTACCGCTCATGGCGTACCCCTGCTGGGAGGTCCAGGAACCTCAGGTTCCTGGCGGGGAGGTCCAGGAGGGGCGGCGCCCCTCCTGGCCATGGTTTCAGTTCTTGCGAACCAGCAGCCCGGTGGGAACTTCCTCGTTGAAGCAGCGCTGGTAGTACTCGGCCACGGTCGAGCGCTCCGCCTCGTCGCACTTGTTGAGGAAGGAGAGGCGGAAGGCGAAGCCGACATCGCCGAAGATGCGGGTGTTCTCGGCCCAGGTGATGACGGTGCGCGGCGACATGACGGTGGAGATGTCGCCGGCGATGAAGCCGGCGCGGGTCAGGTCGGCCAGCGCCACCATGGCGTCGATGCGCTTCTTGCCCGCCGTGTCGCCCGGCTCGATGCCGAGCTTGGCGGCGACGATGCTGCTCTCCTGCGCGTGCGGCAGGTAGTTCAGCGTGGCCACGATGTTCCAGCGGTCCATCTGGCCCTGATTGATCTGCTGGGTGCCGTGGTAGAGGCCGGTGGTGTCGCCCAGCCCCACCGTGTTGGCGGTGGCGAAGAGGCGGAAGGCCGGGTGCGGGCGGATGACGCGGTTCTGGTCGAGCAGGGTCAGCTTGCCCTCGACCTCCAGCACGCGCTGGATGACGAACATCACGTCCGGCCGGCCGGCGTCGTACTCGTCGAACACCATGGCGCAGGGGTGCTGCAGCGCCCAGGGGAGGATGCCCTCGCGGAACTCCGTCACCTGCTTGCCGTCCTTGAGGACGATGGCGTCCTTGCCGATCAGGTCGATGCGGCTGATGTGGCTGTCGAGGTTGACGCGGATGCAGGGCCAGTTCAGCCGCGCCGCCACCTGCTCGATATGGGTGGACTTGCCGGTGCCGTGGTAGCCCTGGACCATGACGCGCCGGTTGAAGGCGAAGCCGGCCAGGATGGCGAGCGTCGTGTCGCGGTCGAACTTATAGGTGGAGTCGGGCTCCGGCACGTGCTCGGTGCGGACCGAGAAGGCGGGAACCTCCAGGTCGCTGTCGATGCCGAAGACCTCGCGCGCCTTCACGGTGATATCCGGCAGGTTGATCACGGAGGTGGGGCGCGCTTCGGACAATGTTGCGACCTTCGTCATAGGGCTCTCTTCGCTCTCGGCTGTGCGTTCGCGGATCGGGGCGGTGCGGTGTCGGTCTCTCGCGGCTCAGGCTGCCCGGCTGGCGGAGGCCGCGGGCGGCTTCTTCGGCGTCTGCTGTTCCGCCGCCATCATGGCCAGCCGCTTGCGCAGAAGGCTATAGGCTCGGTTGATATCCTTGAGGCGGTCCTCGGCGGATTTGTCGCCGCCGTTGGTGTCGGGGTGGTAGCGCTTGGCGAGCTCCTTGTAGCGGGCGCGCAGCGCATCCTCCTCCAGCGGCCAGCCGAGGCCGAGCATGTCGAGCGCGGCACGCAGCTCGGGCGGTGCCTCCTTGGCGCTCTTGCGCGGCGTCGGCGGCGCCTGGCCAAACAGTCCGAGAGGGTCGCGGAACAGCTCGGGGTTCAGCTTGGTGCCGCCGAGCCGGCCCAGGGGCCAGGTCGGGCGCTGCCAGGAGCTGTCCTCGCGCAGGTTCTGCTCGATCTCGTCGGCATTCATGCCCTTATAATAGTCCCATGCCTGGTTGTAGGCGCGGACATGCTCCAGGCAGAAATGGTAATAGTCGCGCAGTCGCGAGCGGTCGCGGGGTGCGCGGAATTCACCCGGAGCCTCACAGCCGGGCGCGTCGCACGGTGTGGTCGGGGTGGATGTGTCGGGTCTGAGACGTTCGCCTCGGCGGGCCATTTGGAGGTTTATGGGCGTCTCGCGGGCATCCCGCAAGGCGGCAGATGCCAAACCTTTCTCTTGGCAGGCGGGTTTCGGCATGGAAAACCTGCCCGTCATGTCAACACGCGAAGAGCGCATGCGGACGATCCTGCTCTCGGCCTTCCCCGGGGCGGATGTCTCGATCCTGGATGAGAGCCACCGCCATGCCGGCCATGCCGGCGCGGCCCCCGGCGGGCAGACCCACTACGCGGTGCGGGTGGTCAGCCCCGCCTTCGCGGGCATGAGCCGCGTCGCCCGCTCGCGCGCCGTGCACGCCGCGCTGGAGCAGGAATTCGGCAGCGGCCTGCACGCCCTCTCGCTGCGCCTGCAAACCCCGGAGGAGGCGGGCCGGGCGGCCTGACGCCACCCGCCCGCAGGATCATGGCCGAGACCCATCCCGCCGCCACCACCCCGCCGGCCGCTCCGGCGGGCACGATCCTCTACGAAGACGAGCACCTCGTGGTGGTGCACCGGCCCGCCGCCGGCGAGCCCACGCTGATCACCTTCGCCGACCTGACCTTCCGCCCGAAGGGCGACAGCATCTGGGGCCAGGAGGTGGCGCGCAAGCTGAAGGTGAACGCCATCGGCTTCGTGGCCAAGCGGGAGAACTGGTTCCCCGCCGCCTCGGTGGCGGCGGCGGCGGCGGCGGTGCGCGGCGCCCTGCGCGGCCCAGCCATCACCTACGGCTACAGCATGGGCGGCTATGCCGCGCTGAAATACGCGCGGCTGCTGGGCGCGGCCCATGCCTTCGGCGTATGCCCGCAGGGCTCGATCGACCCGCGCCAGGTGCCGTGGGACAAGCGCTTCCACCAGCACCACGACGCCGCCCTGCTGCCCGACATGGCGGTGCGGCCGGGCGAGCCGGGCCGCTTCGCCGTGCTGCTGGCCGACCCCTACATGCCGGAGGATGCGCGCCACGCGGCGGCGCTGGCGAAGGGGGCGGGGGTGCACTGGCTGCGCACCCCCTTCATGGACCACGCGCCGGTCTGGCTGCTGGTGGAGAGCGCCTTCCTCCGCCAGATGCTCGACGGCATCCTGGCCGAGGACCTGCCGCGGCTGACGGCGCTGATGCGCGCCCGCCGCCACCAGAGCCCGCACTGGTTCCGCCATGCCGGCAACGCCGCCTTCCGCCGCGGCCATCTGGAGATGGCCAACCGGCTTTGGAAGCGGGCGCTGGAGCTTGGCCTCTCCCCCGGAATCGCCGAGCAGGACATCATGCGCGCCATGCGGCTGCGCATGCGCGCGCTGCGCGACGCGGGCGACCGCGACGGTGCCACCGCCGTGGCGCTGCGCCAGGCGGCGCTGCGGCCGGAGGATTTCCACAGCCAGGCGCGGGCCGGCCATGCCCTGCTCGGCATGGGCGAGTTCAACGCGGCGGAGGCGCCGTTCCGTGCCGCGCTGGCGCTGCGCAAGAATGTCGGGCACGTCTACCAGGGGCTTTCCCTGGTGCTGGGCAGCCAGAAGCGGATGACGGAGGCGCTGGAGCTGTGCAAGCGCGGCGTGCGCGACGCGCCGGGCGACGGCAAGCTGCATGTGCATTACGGCCACCTGCTGCTGAACAACGGCAAGCTGGACGAGGCCGAGGCGCAGTTCCGCATCGTGCTGCGGCAGAACCCCAGCCATGCCAAGGCGTTGCTCGGCCTCAGCCACGCCCTGGCCGCGCGCGGCGACCGCGCCGAGGCCATCGCCGTCGCCCGCCAGCAGGTGCAGGACGCTGACAAGGACCCGCAGGCCTATCTCTGGCTCGGCCAGCTCCTGCTGTTCGTCGGCGAGCCGGGGGAGGCGGAGCCGGTGTTCCGCGAGGCGCTGCTGCTCGCGCCCGAGCTGGGCGCGGCGCATATCGGGCTGGCCCGCGCGCTGGAGCGGACGGGGCGGCTGGAGCTGGCGCGCCGCACCGCCGCCGAGGCGGCACGCCGCCTGCCCGAGGACGAGAAGGTGCAGGCCCTCTACAGCCGCCTCGGCCCGCCCGACCTCACCGAGGCTGAGGCGGCGGAGCTGGCGCCGCCCGCCTCGCCGCTGCGCCGCTTCCTGCGCGCCTTCTTCAGCCGCGACGAGGACTGACGCCGGCCTTCACTCCGCCGCGCGGTGGCGGCTGGCGGCGTAGTCCGGCCAGTGGCGCGCCACCACGTCGCTGCCCTCGGCATAGGCGAGGCAGGTATCGACCAGGGCGGGGCGGCGGGCGGGCGATGTCTTCGCCTCGGCCTGGCGGCGGGCCTGCCGCGCGTCGTAGGTGGTCTGGAAGGCGACGGTGGCGAGCTGCGCCATCATCTCCCGCAGATGGGTGCAGCCCAGCGTGCCGCCCACCCGCTCCTGCACCGCGCGGTTGAAGCCGGCGCCGATGCGCAGCCCCGCCAGCCGGCCGAAATTCGCCGCCGCGGCGGGGCAGATGGCGTAGGGGCTGAAATCGGTCGAGGCCTCGCAGGCGTGGATCAGCAGCTCGTCATCCACGGTCAGCCGGATCCACATGCCGTGCAGCGGCTCGTCCGGGCCGACGCTGCGGTCCAGCGTCTCGAAGCCATGCGGCTTGGTGTCGACCAGATGGCCCTCGATGTCGAACAGGCCGTCCTCGCGCGCATAGCCGTGCATGTCGATCAGGCGCCGGTGCAGCGGCTGGCGCGCGGCGGGCGGGGAGAGGGGCATGGGCAGGCCTCCCGGCATGATGCGTCGCAACAGAGCCTTCCGCTATGGCATGGCGGCCACGAGGGGGGAAGCCCGGCGCGGGGCATGGCTGCCGCGCGCGGCGGCGCTCAGCCGGTGGCGCCAGCCTCGCGCAGCAGGTCCTCGACCAGCGCCGGCGGCACGTCGCCGCGGGTCAGCGCCTCGCCGGGGCCGCGCAGCAGCACGAAGCGCAGCGCGCCGTCGCGCACCTTCTTGTCCTTGCGCATGCGGCCCATCAGCGCCTCCACGGTGAAGCCGCGCGGCAGGTCGGCGAGGCGCGCGGGCAGGCCGACGGCGGCGAGATGCGCCTCCACCCGCCCCGGCAGCGCCGCGTCGCACAGGCCGAGCCGCGCCGAGAGCCGGGCGGCGAGGCCGAGACCCACCGCCACGCCCTCGCCATGCAGCAGGCTGCCATCGTAGCCGCACTCGGCCTCGATGGCGTGGCCGAAGGTATGCCCGAGGTTGAGCAGGGCGCGGCCGCCCTCGGGGCTTTCCTCGCGCTCGTCGGCGGCCACCACGGCGGCCTTCAGGCGGCAGCTCTCCAGCACGGCGTGGCGCAGCGCGGCGGCATCGCCCGCCACGGCCTTGGCGCCCTCGGCCTCGCACCAGTCCCAGAGCGGGCCCTGGAGCAGGCCGTGCTTGGCCACCTCGGCATAGCCGGCGCGCAATTCGCGGGCGGGGAGGGTGGCGAGCACCCCGGTATCGGCCAGCACGATGCGCGGCTGGTGGAAGGCGCCGGCCAGGTTCTTGCCCGCCTTCAGGTTGATGCCGGTCTTGCCGCCCACCGAGCTGTCCACCTGCGCCAGCAGGGTGGTGGGCACCTGCACGAAGGGCAGGCCGCGCAGCGCCGCGGCGGCGGCGAAGCCGGCGAGGTCGCCCACCACCCCGCCGCCGAGCGCGACGATGGCGGTGCTGCGGTCGATGCCCGCCGCCAGCAGCGCCTCCATCAGCGTGCCGAACTGGGAGAAACTCTTGCTGGCCTCGCCCGGCGGCACGGAGAGGCTGGCGCGGATCTCGAAGCCCGCCCGCTCCAGCCCGGCGCGCAGCGCGGGGAGGTGCAGCGCCGCCACGCTGGCATCGCTGACGATGGCCACGCGCCGCGCCGGCAGCACCGGGGCGATCAGCCCGCCGGCGCGGGCCAGCAGCCCCTCGCCCACCAGCACCTCGTAGGGGCTGGCGGAGAGCGCCACGGGCAGGCGGTCCGGCATGGCATGGCCCTCCAGCGCGGCCTGCACGCGGTCGGTCGTGGTCTCGGGGGATTCGTCCAGGCAGTTCACCACGATATCGGCCTCGGCATAGAAGGGGTGGCGGGCGGCCATGAGGCGGTTCAGCACCGCCTCCGGGTCCTGGTCGAGGAACATCGGCCGGGTGCTGCGCCCCGCGACGCGCGGCAGCAGCACCGGCACGGTGCAGCGCAGCCACAGCGCCACGGCGCCCGAGTCGCGGATGGCGCGGCGCGTCTCGGCATCGGCATAGGCGCCGCCGCCGGTGGCCAGCACGACGGGCGGGCCGGAGAGCAGGCGGGCGATGACCCGCCGCTCCCCCTCGCGGAAATGCGGCTCGCCATAGCGGGCGAAGATCTCGGTGATGGGCTGGCCGGCGGCGGCCTCGATCTCGGCGTCCGCGTCGCAGAAGGGCAGGCCCAGGCGCTGCGCCAGGCGGCGGCCGATGGAGGATTTGCCGGAGCCCGGCATCCCCACCAGCACGACCGAGCGCGGCCGGCCGCCCGGAATGTCCAGGGGCGGCGGCGTGGCCGGTGCCGGCGCGGTCATGGCGGGGCCGGTGGGCTCGGGGGCCGGCGGTGCGGCGGGCGGAATGATGGCGAAGCCGAGGTTGCGTGACACAGGGCCGGACGGTAGCACATCACACTCCGCCGCGCAGGATACCCCCGGCCGCCATGTTCCGCCGTCCCTTGCTTCTCCTCATCCTGATCCTGGTCATCGCCGCCCTGGGCGGGCTGCTGGTGCTGGGCGCCTTCCCGCCGCCCGTGACGCAGCAGCCGGTCGAGCGCACCCTGCCCAACGAGCGCTTCGGCACCCGCTGAGGCCGGCCCCGGCCGTCAGGAACCAGGGATGGACCGCCTCCTCGAGGCCTTCCTGGAGATGCTCTCGGCCGAGCGTGGCGCCGCGCGCAACACGCTGACGGCCTACGAGGCGGACCTGACCGATTTCGAGACCTATGCCCGCCGGCGCGGCGAGTCGCTCGCCGCCGCCTCGTCCGAGATGCTGCGCGCCTACCTGGCGCGGCTGACCGATGCCGGCCTCTCGCCGCGCACCGCGGCGCGGCGGCTCTCGGCGCTGCGCCAGTTCTTCCGCTTCCTGGCGCGGGAGAATGTGCGCGCCGACGACCCCACCGAGCTGCTCGACAGCCCCCGCCAGCCGCGCTCCCTGCCCAAGGCGCTGCGCGTGGCGGAGGTGGAGGCGCTGCTGGGCGCCGCCGCGACCATTCCCGGCAAGCGCGGCCCGCTGGCCGTGGCGCTGCTGGAGCTGCTCTACTGCTCCGGCCTGCGCGCCAGCGAGGTGGTCTCGCTGCCGGCGCATGCCCTGGCGCAGGGCAGCGCGCTGATCCGCGTGCGCGGCAAGGGGGGGAAGGACCGGCTGGTGCCGGTCTCGGCCCGGGCGCGCGCCGCCGTGGCCGCGCTGCGGGACCCGAAGAAGCCTTCCAAATGGCTGTTCCCCTCGCATGGCGCGGCCGGGCACCTGACGCGCCAGGGGCTGCTGCTGCTGGTCAAGCAGGCGGCGCTGGCGGCGGGGCTGGACCCGGCCAAGGTCAGCCCGCACGTGCTGCGCCATTCCTTCGCCAGCCACCTGCTGGAGGGCGGCGCCGATCTGCGCGCCCTGCAGATGCTGCTCGGCCATGCCGACATTGCCACCACCCAGATCTACACGCGGGTGCTGGAGGAGCGGCTGCGCCAGCTCGTCGAGACGCACCACCCGCTGGCCTGACGGGGCCGGCCATGGCACGCTGCCCCCTCCAGGGGGCGGGGAGGAAGGGCATGACCATGCTGGCCGGGCGCTGCCATTGCGGCGCCGTGCAGTATGCGGTGGCGGCGGCGGATGTGCTGCACCACGCGCTGTGCCACTGCGCCGATTGCCGCCGCCATGCCGGGGCGCCGGTGGTGGGCTGGGCGATGGTGCCGGCCGGGCGGCTCACCGTGCGGGGCACGCCGAAGGTCTATGCCTCCTCCGCCCATGGCCGCCGCAGCTTCTGTGCCGAATGCGGCACCAGCCTGTTCTACGTGAACGAGGCGATGCTGCCCGGCATGGTGGACATCCAGACCGGCACGCTGGACGATGCCGCCCTCCTGCCGCCGGGCGCGCAGATCCAGGTGGCGGAGCGCCTGCCCTGGATGGCCACGCTGCACACCCTGCCGGAATTCCAACGCTACCCCGGCTGAGGCGGGCGGGATGCGGCGGGCATGCTGGCCTTGACGCCGCATCTGCGCTAGGCCACCCGCTCTCCGCGCCCAGGCCGTGACGGGCGCCGCCAGAGACGGGATCGCGATGCGTCACTTCCTCGACTTCGAAAAGCCCCTCGCCGAGCTGGAAGGCAAGATCGAGGAGCTGCGCCGCACCACCGATGCGGGCGGCATCGACGTGGCGGAGGAGGTCGGCCGCCTGTCGGACAAGGCGGAGAAGCTGCTCTCCGCCACCTACGCCAAGCTGACGCCCTGGCAGAAGACCCAGGTGGCCCGCCACCCGGACCGGCCGAAATGCCTCGACTATGTCCGCGCCCTGATCGAGGACTTCACGCCCCTGGCCGGCGACCGCGCCTTCGCCGACGACGCGGCGGTGGTGGGCGGCATGGGCCGCTTCCGCGGCCGCGCCGTGATGGTGCTGGGCACCGAGAAGGGCACCGACACCGAGAGCCGCGTGCGCCACAATTTCGGCATGGCCCGGCCCGAGGGCTACCGCAAGGCCCGCCGCCTGATGGAGCTGGCCGGGCGCTTCGGCCTGCCCGTCCTCTCCTTCGTCGACACCGCCGGCGCCTTCCCCGGCATCGAGGCCGAGGCGCGCGGCCAGGCCGAGGCCATCGCCCGCTCGATCGAGGCCTGCCTGGACGCGCCGGTGCCGATGGTCTCCACCATCATCGGCGAGGGCGGCTCGGGCGGCGCCATCGCCCTCGCCGCGGCCGACCGCGTGCTGATGCTGGAGCACTCCATCTACTCGGTGATCAGCCCCGAGGGCTGCGCCTCGATCCTGTGGCGGGACGCGGCCCAGGCCAGCACCGCCGCCGATGCGCTGAAGCTGACGGCGCAGGACCTCTCGCGCCTGGCGCTGATCGACGCCGTGGTGGCGGAGCCGCTGGGCGGCGCGCACCGCGACGCCGCCGCCGCGATCGCCGCTGTGGGCGACAAGGTGGCGGAATGCCTGGAGCCGCTGCTGGCGCTCGACAGCGGCACGCTGCGCGCCCGCCGCCGCGAGAAGTTCCTGGAGATGGGCCGCAACGGCGTGGCCTGAGGCGCCGGGCGCCGCCCCCCGCCTCAGCGCACCGGCAGGAGCAGGCCGCAGGCGGTGCCGCGCGGCGCCCGCCGCATCTCGAAGCTGGCGCCGAGCTGCGCGGCCAGCGCCCTGACGATGCGCAGGCCGAGGCTCTGCGTGGTCTCCAGGTCGAAATCCGGCGGCAGGCCGGCGCCGTCATCGAGCACGGTGAGCTGTATCGTGGCCGGCTCCAGCTGGCGCAGCTCGATGGCGATCCTGCCCTGGCCCTGGTGCGCGAAGCCATGCTCCAGCGCGTTGGAGACCAGCTCCATCAGGATCAGCGCCATCGGCACCGTCTGCTCGGGCGGCAGCAGCACGCTGTCGGCCTGCAGGTGCACCTTGACGCCCGTGGCGCCGGCGGCGTCCAGCAGGTCGTCGCACAGGCGGCCGAGGAAGACGCCGAGTTCCACGCGCTGGCCCGAGGGGTCCTGCAGCCGGCGGTGGATGCGGCCGATCAGCTCCAGCCGGGTGGCCGCCTGGTCGATGATGCGGCGGGCCTTCTTGTCCTGCACGGCGCCGCGCTGCAGCGCCATCAGCGCGCCGATCACCTGCAGGTTGTTGGAGATGCGGTGCTGCAGCTCCTGGAACATCACCTCGCGGCTCTCGGCCAGCTGCTGGCTCAGCTCCCGCTCGCGGGACTGGCGGGCGCTCTCGGCGCGCAGGCGCAGCAGCGCCTCCTGCATCAGGTGGATCAGCAGCACGTCCACCGTCACGATCAGGGCGTAGAAGCCCAGCGCCATCGCCGTGGCGCCGTCGAGGGTGAAGCTGTGGAAGGGCTCGATGAAGAAGTACCAGGCGGCGATGCCGGAGGCGGTGGCGGCGGCCACGCCCGGCCACAGGCCGCAGACGAAGGTGGTGACGATCACCGCCGGGAAGAAGGTGAGGTAGGGGAAGCCCGGCGGCAATGCCGGCCCGATCTTCAGCCGGGCCAGAAGCGCCACCAGGAAGACGCCGGCGGCGAAGCTCCAGCGGAACATGGCCGAGCGGGGGCGGATGCTGAACTCCAGCAGCTGGCTCAGGCGGTTCAGCATCGGTGCGTCCGGAGGGGCGGGAGGGGCGGGAGCGGTCTGCGTGCCGGGCCGGCGCCGCCTGGCAGGGCGGGCGGCCGGGTCCGTCCCCGGCCCCTTCCGGGAAAGGGCGCCGGGGAGCCGGGTCTCAGCTCCGGTAGGAGCCGTTGATATCGATATAGCCGTGCGTCAGGTCGCAGGTCCAGGCCGTGCCCTTGCCGCGCCCGAGGCCGATATCGACGGCGATCTCGATCTCCCGGCCCTTCATGTGCGCCACCACCGGCGCCTCGTCATAGCCCGGCACCACGCCGCCCTCGCGCGCCATCCAGGTGCCGCCGACGGCGACCGAGAGCCTGTCGCGGTCGGCCGGCTCGCCCGCCTTGCCCACCGCCATGACGATGCGGCCCCAATTGGCGTCCTCGCCGGCGATGGCGGTCTTGACCAGCGGCGAGTTGGCGATGGCCATGGCGATCTTCTGCGCCGAGCGGGCGGTGGTGGCGCCGGTGACGTCGATGCGCACCAGCTTCTGCGCGCCCTCGCCGTCGCGCACCACCTGCAGCGCGAGGTCGAGCAGCAGATCGTGCAGCGCGCGGGCAAAGCTCTTGAGCATCGCGCCGCCCTCGGCCGGCACGCGCGAGTGCTTCGCCTGGCCGGTGGCGAAGACCAGCACCGTGTCGCTGGTCGAGGTGTCGGAATCGACGGTGGTGCGGTTGAAGCTTGCATCCACCCCCTTCTTCAGGATGGCCTGCAGCGCCGCCGCCGGGATCTTGGCGTCGGTGGCGATGAAGCAGAGCATCGTCGCCATGTCCGGCGCCACCATGCCGCTGCCCTTGGCGATGCCGGCGATGGTCACCTCCGTGTCGCCGATCAGCGCGGTGCGGACGCAGGCCTTGGGGAAGGTGTCGGTGGTCATGATGCCGCGCGCGGCACCCTCCCAGCCATCGGCGGCGAGCTGGCCGTGCAGGGCGGGCAGGGCGGCGGTCAGCTTCTCGTGCGGCAGCGTCTCGCCGATCACGCCGGTGGAGGCGAGGAACACCTCGCGCGGCTTGCAGCCGACCAGGGCGGCGGCGGCGTCAGCCGTGGCCTGCACCGCGTCGCGCCCCGGCTTGCCGGTGAAGACGTTGGCGTTGCCGGCATTCACCACCAGGGCGCGGGCCTTGCCGCCCTTGAGCGCCGCGCGGCACCAGTCCACCGGCGCGCCCGGGCACTTGTTGCGGGTGAACACGCCGGCCACCGTGGTGCCGGGGGCGAACTGCATCAGGGTGAGGTCGTTGCGGCCCTTGTATCGGATGCCCGCCGCCGCCACGCCGAGCGTCACGCCGGCGATGGGCGGCACGGCGGGGAGGGGAACCGCGAGCGGAGAGACGGGCAGAGCCTTAGCGGCCATCAGGGCGCATCCTTGACGTGATCAGGGCGCCGCAGCGTTACCGCAAAGGAAGGGGGCTTGAAAGCAGGCGCGCGGGCCGGCGGCGGCGGATCTCCGCCGCCGCCGGCCCGCGGCAGGATCGCCTCAGCGGCGCGGCTGCCCGGCGGGCGGCGCGGCGCCGTCCAGCAGCGAGGGCGCGGGGGTGCTGGCGCGCGGCGAGCCGTCCATGTTGAAGCGCTCGATCTTGGCCTTGGCCTGCACCTCCTCCACCGCCGCGTTCACCGCCTCCTCGAAGGCGGCCTGGCGCAGCGATTCGGCGCTCTCCTCGAAGCTCGGGGCCGGCGCCATGCGGCGTGCCTCGACCTTGATGACGTGCCAGCCGAAGGGGCTCTTCACCGGCTCGCGGCTGATCTCGCCCGCCTTCAGGCCGAAGGCGGCCTCGGCGAATTCCGGCACCATGTCGGACTTCTTGAAGAAGCCGAGATCACCGCCCTGCTGGGTGCCGGGGCCGGTGGAGCGCTGCTTCGCCACGGCGGCGAAATCGGCGTTCGGCTTGCGCACCTCGGCGAGTGCGGCGCGCGCCTCGGCCTCGGTGGCGGTGAGGATGTGGCGCGCATGCACCTCCTCCTCGCCCGGCTTGCCGGCGATCTCCTTCTGGTAGCGGGCGCGCAGCGCCTCCTCCGTCAGGGCGGGGGCGATCTCGCGGCGCAGCAGCGCCTGCTGCAGCTGCTCCTCCTCGGCGCGGCGGATGGCGGCCTGCACCGCCGCGTCCTTGTCGAGCCCCTGGGCGCGGGCGGCGGCGACCAGCGCCTTCTGGGCGATCAGCTGGTCCAGCACGAGGGGGAAGAGCATCGGGCCGGGGGCGCCGCGCAGCTCGGGCGGCAGCTCGCCGATGGCGGCCTGCACGTCGGAGAGGCGGATTTCCTCCTGCTCGACGCGGGCGACCACCGGGTTGCCGGCCGGCTGGCCGGCGGGCGTACCGGGCGCGGCCTGGGGCGCGGCCGCGCCGGGCGGTGTTCCCGGCTGTGCCTGGCCAGTCTGGGCCTGACCAGTCTGGGCCTGACCGCTCTGGGCCAGGCCAGGCTGGGCCAGGAGGGGCGCCGCGGCGAGCAGCAGGGGAAGAATGAGGGCGGTGGATCGCATTCGGTGCATGTGCCTTCGCGGCTGGACGGTTCAAGATGGCGGATGCCGCCCCACATCACAATCAGGGCAGGCAGGCCAGCCGGGCAGGGCCGCCGCAGCGGCGTGGGCCTGACCTTTCCGCGCTGTCATTCCGGCTTTCGTTGACCCTGAGGCGGGCCGCGCCTATCTGTCTCGGCCAAAGCAGCCTGTTGCCCGCCCCTGTTGCCCGGCCTGGGCGGACCCGGAAGGTCCGGGCCCGGCCTTCCTCCGGACTGGCCCCGTGCCCGGCCGTCGGAGGGGGGGGAGGGGTGCCGGCCGCCCTCGGAGAGTTTCGAAACAGCATGTTCTCCCGCCTCGCCCGCGCCATCTTCGGCACCTCGAACGACCGCGTGCTGAAGCAGTTCAGCGCCCGGCTGCCCGACATCACCGCCTTCGAGCCGAAACTCGCCCCCCTCTCGGACGAGGAGCTGCGGGCGCAGACCCCGAAGCTGAAGGCCCGCCTCGCCGCCGGGGAGAGCCTGGACGATCTGCTGCCCGAGGCCTTCGCCACGGCGCGCGAGGCCTCCAAGCGCGTGCTCGGCATGCGCCATTTCGACGTGCAGATGATCGGCGGCATGGTGCTGCACGCCGGCCGCATCGCCGAGATGAAGACCGGCGAGGGCAAGACCCTCGTCGCCACGCTGGCGGTGTACCTCAACGCCCTCGCCGGCAAGGGCGTGCATGTCGTCACGGTGAACGACTACCTGGCGCAGCGCGACAGCGCGCAGATGGGCCGGCTCTACAACTTCCTCGGCCTCTCCTGCGGCGTCATCGTCCACGGCCTGACGGATGTGGAGCGGCGCGACGCCTATGCCTGCGACATCACCTACGGCACCAACAACGAGTTCGGCTTCGACTACCTGCGCGACAACATGAAGTACCGGCTGGACGAGATGGTCCAGCGCGACTTCAACTTCGCCATCGTCGACGAGGTGGACAGCATCCTCATCGACGAGGCGCGCACGCCGCTGATCATCTCCGGCCCGGCCGAGGACAGCTCCGAGCTGTACCGCCAGGTGGACCTCGTGGTGCGCGAGCTGGTGAAGGACAAGGAAACCTTCGACAAGGACGAGAAGATGCGCACCGCGGCGCTGACCGAGGCCGGCACGGCCACGGTGGAGCGCATGCTGAGCGAGGCCGGGCTGCTGGAGGAAGGCAACCTCTACGACTTCCACAACGTCACGCTGGTGCACCACGTCAACCAGAGCCTGCGCGCGCATGTCCTCTTCGCGCGGGACGTGGACTACATCGTCAACCGCGAGGGCAAGCTCGTCATCATCGACGAGTTCACCGGCCGCATGATGGAAGGCCGCCGCTACTCCGAGGGGCTGCACCAGGCGCTGGAGGCCAAGGAAGGCGTCGAGGTCCAGCCGGAGAACCAGACGCTCGCCTCCATCACCTTCCAGAACTACTTCCGCCTTTACCCGAAGCTCGCCGGCATGACCGGGACGGCCTCGACCGAGGCGGACGAGTTCGCCGAGATCTACAAGCTGGAGGTGGTCGAGATCCCGACCAACCTGCCGGTGGTCCGCCAGGACAGCGACGACGAGGTCTACCGCAGCGCCGCCGAGAAGTACGACGCGGTGGCGAAGCTGGTGAAGGAGGCGCAGGCCCGCCACCAGCCGGTGCTCGTCGGCACCACCAGCATCGAGAAGTCGGAGCTGATCAGCGAGCTGCTGAAGAAGGAAGGCGTGCCGCACAAGGTGCTGAACGCGCGCTACCACGAGCAGGAGGCCGGCATCATCGCCCAGGCCGGCCGCCCGGGCGCCGTCACCATCGCCACCAACATGGCCGGGCGGGGAACCGACATCAAGCTCGGCGGCAATGCCGAGATGCTGGCCGAGGCCGGCTTCCCCGGCCCGAAGGAAGGGCCGGAGTGGGAGGCGCAGCTCGCCGCCCTCCGCGCCCAGGTGAAGGCGGATGAGGAGGTGGTGAAGCAGGCGGGCGGCCTCTTCGTCATCGGCACGGAGCGGCATGAGAGCCGACGCATCGACAACCAGCTGCGCGGCCGCTCCGGCCGCCAGGGCGACCCGGGCGCCTCCCGCTTCTTCCTGAGCCTGGAAGACGACCTGATGCGGATCTTCGGATCGGACCGCATGGGCGGGATGCTGCAGAAGCTCGGCCTCAAGGAAGGCGAGGCCATCATCCACCCCTGGATCAACCGGGCGCTGGAGAAGGCGCAGAAGAAGGTCGAGGCGCGGAATTTCGACACCCGCAAGAACCTCCTGAAGTACGACGACGTCATGAACGACCAGCGCAAGGAGGTGTACGCCCAGCGCCGCACCTTCATGACGGCGGCCGACGTCTCGGAGACGGTGGAGGAGATGCGGCGCGAGACGATCGACGCCATGGTCGCCCGCGCCATCCCGGAGAACGCCTATCCGGAGCAGTGGGACATCGCCGGGCTGCAGGAGCGGGTGCGCAACGACCTTGGCCTCGACCTGCCGGTGGAGGAATGGGCGAAGGAGGAGGGCATCGACGAGGTGGCGGTGCGCGAGCGCATCCAGGCCGCCGCCGAGCAGATGGCCGCCAGCCGCGCCGCCAATATCGGCCCCGAGCTGATGCGCATGGTCGAGAAGCAGCTGCTGCTGCAGGTGTTCGATTCGGTGTGGAAGGAGCACCTGCTCTCGCTCGACCACATGCGCCAGGGCATCGGCCTGCGCGCCTATGGCCAGCGCGACCCGCTGAACGAGTACAAGAGCGAGGCCTTCAACCTCTTCAACACCATGCTCGAAGACCTGCGCGAGCGCGTCACCTCGCTGCTGCTGCGCATCGAGCTGAGCCCCGCCTCGCCGCCGCCCCTGCCTGAGCCGGTGATGGTGAGCGACATGCGCCACCCGGAGCCGGACATGATGGGCGCGGCCTCCGCGGCGGGGTGGGACCATGCGCCCGCCGAAGGCGGCTTCGCCCCCGCCACGCCGCGCGCGGTGGAGGGTGTCGATCCGCAGGACCCGGCCACCTGGTACCGCACGCCGCGCAACGCCGCCTGCCCCTGCGGCTCGGGGAAGAAGTACAAGCACTGCCACGGCAAGCTGGGCTGACGGCCCGGCAGGCCAGGTAAGGGCGGGGGAAGGAATTCCCCCGCGCCCCCATCTTCTTTCTGTCAGCCGGCGTGGATCATGCCGGCATGGTGCTGGGCCAGCCAGCCATGGATCGCCCGGGTCATCGAGCGGGCGAGCAGGGCGCGGTGCGCGGCGCGGTTCAGCGCCGCCTCGTCCCGCCGGTCCGAGAGGAAGCCCATCTCCACCAGCACGCTCGGCACGTCCGGCGCCTTGAGCACGGCGAAGGAAGCCTGGCGGTGGGTGTTGGGCAGCAGCGTCACGCTGCGGCCGAGCGAATCCACCACGAAGCGCGCCATCCGCGCCGAGCCTACCTTCGTCTCCTGCCGCACCAGCGAGTAGAGGATGCGCTCCACCTCGGGCGAGACATCGGGCAGGCGCAGCCCGCCCGCCGCGTCGGCGCGGTTCTGCGTCTGCGCCAGCCGGGCGGAGAGCGCGTCGGAGGCACGGTCGGAGAGGGTGTAGACGCTGGCGCCGCGCGCCCCCGGCGCGGAATCGGCGTGCAGCGAGACGAACAGCGCCGCCTCCCGCTTGCGGGCGAACTCCACCCGGCCGTCGAGCGAGACGAACGCGTCGCGCCCGCGGGTCAGCGCCACGCGGCAGCGTCCGCCCGCCTCGAGCTGCCGCTTCAGCTCCAGCGCGGCGGCGAGGGTGATGCGCTTCTCCAGCGTGCCGTTGACGCCGATCGTGCCCGGGTCCTTGCCGCCATGGCCGGGGTCCAGCACCACCAGCGGCAGGGAGGAGGCGGCCGCCGCGCCGCCCAGCCGCCCCTCGGCGATGGTGCCGCGCGCCAGCCGCGCGAAGCCGGGCTGGGTGCCGGGCGTGACATGCACCGCGAGCTGCCGCCCGCCCTCCTCCGCCTGCACCGAGACGGGGCCGGCGAGGTCGATCAGCAGCCGCTTGTTGGCGTTGTCCCAGCGCGCGCCGCGCACCAGACCGGCCGCGCCGAGCCGCGCCGGGCCGCGCCAGGTGGTGCCGGGCAGGCTCAGCACCAGCCGGGCGGGGCGGGTGGTGGCGCGCAGCGACCAGCGCGTGGCGCTGTTGACCGCGATGGTCAGGCGGCTGCCGCCATCGGCGCGCGCCAGCCGGGCGGCGGTGACGGCGGCCTCGGCCAGCGCCGGCACCCCGGCGAAGGCGAGCCCCAGCGCCATCTGCAACAATTGCCGGCGGCCGGGTGAATCAGACATGGCGCGGCGAACTCCCCCTCGATGAGCCTGGCGAGGCCGGCGGGCTTTCCCCCTCCCGGCGGCCCCGGCCGGGCGCGGCCCTCCCCAGGGTGCGCGCCCGTCACCGCCGGCGCGGGGCGCGGCGGCGACCGGAAGGCAGGCAGGGGCGCGAAAACGCCGCCACGCCGGCCGGCCCGCGATGGGCCGCACCTTGCCGATACTTCGCCTCTATCATGCCAATGCCGCAGGATCACGGGATTCCTTCATGTAACATGTGAGGAATGCAATGCCTTGTGGAAGGAGCAGCCCCCGCCTATGGTGCCTTGCCCCGGCGGCGAACGCTGTCGGTGGAGGTTCCGGGCACGGCCGCCTGGGCTTTTCCTGGCTCCGCCGCCTTCATGGCGGGCCAGGCCTGAAGCGGCCTGAAGGATCTGGCAAGGGATTGCCCCCTATGATCAGGGGTGCGCGCATCCCGGCTCCGCCAGAGCCCCGTTGTCCGCTCCACCGGCGCGTGCACCATGGCGCGGAGGGATGATGCGGGTTTTCCGCCCGCCATCCTGGCTCGTGCCTGCCGCTGGCCCGTTCGTGCCTGCCCGGCGTCGCTCTGCGATGTGGCGGCACGGTCCCGGGGCCTGCGCGCGGCGCGCCCAACAAGGGCCCCCCCATTCCGGGGCGCGGCCCGCCGAGACGAGAGGTCGAGACCAGAGCCGCATGGCAAGTCCATCGCCACGCCGCCTGCGCGACCCCGCTGCCTCGGGCCTGCCCACCCATTGCCGCCACCGGCAGCGCGACCGCGCCGGTGGCTCGGAGCATCCCGGTTCATGACCAAGCGCATGCTGATCGATGCATCCCACGCCGACGAGACACGCGTGGTGGTGCTGGACGGCAACCGGCTCGAAGAATTCGACATCGAGACCGAGAACAAGCGCCCGCTGAAGGGCAACATCTACCTCGCCAAGGTGGTGCGCGTGGAGCCCAGCCTCCAGGCCGCCTTCGTCGAGTATGGCGGCAACCGCCACGGCTTCCTCGCCTTCGGCGAGATCCACCCCGACTACTACCAGCTGCCCGTCGCCGACCGTGAGCGCCTGCTCGCCCTGCAGGCCGCCGAGGCCGCCGAGGATGAGGCGGACGACGAGGGCGAGGAGGTCAGCGAGGCCGAGGCCGACGCGATGGCCGCCCGCATCGAGCAGATGGCCGATGCCGACCAGGCGCCCCGCGAGACCTCCGGCGAGGCGCTGATCGCCGCCGAGGCCGCCGCCGCCGAGGCCACCGTGCCGCATGAGGGCGTGCCGGTGAGCGAGACCGCCGGCGAGGACGCCGAGGGTGCCGCTCCCGAGACCCCGCCCGAGATGCTCGGCGGCCGTGACAAGGACGAGGAGAACGGCCGCGAGGAGCGCCGCATCCCGCCCCGCTTCCTGCGCCACTACAAGATCCAGGAGGTGATCCGCCGCCGGCAGGTCATGCTGGTGCAGGTCGTCAAGGAGGAGCGCGGCAACAAGGGCGCGGCGCTGACCACCTATATCAGCCTCGCCGGCCGCTTCTCCGTGCTGATGCCGAACAGCCCGCGCGGCGGCGGCATCTCCCGCAAGATCACCTCCATCGCCGACCGCAAGCGCCTGCGCGAGGTGATCGAGGAGCTGAGCATGCCGCGCGGCATGAGCATGATCGTGCGCACCGCCGGCGCCGGCCGGCCGAAGCCCGAGATCCGCCGCGACTGCGAGTACCTGCTGCGTCTGTGGGACGACATCCGCGAGCGCACGCTGGAATCCACCGCGCCGACGCTGGTCTATGAGGAAGCCGACCTCATCAAGCGCTCGATCCGCGACGTGTTCGGCCGCGACATCGAGGAGATCCAGGTGGAGGGCGAGGGCGCCTACCGCCAGGCGCGCGACTTCATGCGGATGCTGATGCCGCAGAACGACCGCAAGATCCGCCTCTACAAGGACCACTCGGTGCCGCTCTTCGCGCGTCACGGCGTGGACCAGCAGCTCGACGCGATGATGTCGCCCACCGTGCAGCTGAAGTCGGGCGGCTACATCGTCATCAACCAGACCGAGGCGCTGGTCGCCATCGACGTGAACTCGGGCCGCGCCACGCGCGACCGGCACATCGAGGACACCGCGCTGCGCACCAACCTGGAGGCCGCCGACGAGGTGGCGCGCCAGCTGCGTCTGCGCGACCTGGCCGGCCTCATCGTCATCGACTTCATCGACATGGAGTCCTCGCGCAACGACGCGCAGGTGGAGCGCCGCCTGAAGGAGGCGCTGAAGCAGGACCGCGCCCGCATCCAGGTCGGCCGCATCAGCCATTTCGGCCTGCTGGAGATGAGCCGCCAGCGGCTGCGCCCCAGCCTCACCGAGCATTCCTTCGCCACCTGCCCGCACTGCCAGGGCCTCGGCATCGTCCGCACGCCGGAGAGCAGCGCGCTGCAGGTGCTGCGCCAGATCGAGGAGGAGGGCGCCCGCCGCCGCGCCGCCGAGATCGTCGTCTCCATCGCGCCGGAACTGGCCCTGCACATCCTCAACCGCCGGCGCGAGCGCCTGGCGGAGATCGAGGCGCGCTACGGCATGGCCGTGCTGTTCGAGCCGGATGCCAAGCTGCTGCCGCCGGCCATCCGCATCGAGCGCACCCGCGCGCAGACCGTGGCCGAGCCGCCCAGCGCCCCCGCCGCGCTGCGCATGGACTACGCCCCCGAGGTGGAGGAGGCCGCGCCGGTGGCCGTGCCGGAGGCGCCCGCCGCCACGGCCGCACCCGCGCCCATGCCTGCCGCCGCCGCCGAGGATGAGGCCGTGGCCGTGCCGGCCGGCGCCGAGGTTCCGCCCGCCGAGGCCGGTGCCGAGGACCGTGGCAATGGCGAGAACCGCCGTCGCCGCCGCCGTCGCCGCCGCCGTGGGGGCCGCCGCGAGGATGGCGCGCCGATGCAGGCCGGCGATCTCGCCGGGCCGGACGACACCGAGGGCGACAGCGAGGGCGACGAGGCCGAGGCCGAGTCCGAGGGCATGACCCCGGACGAGGCGGTGCCTGAGGCCGCGCCCGCCTCCGCCACGCCGGCGCCCGAGGGCCAGGCCGCCGACGGCGCCGCCTTCGACAGCGAGGAGGAGCAGCGCCGTGGTCGCCGCGGCCGCCGTGGCCGCCGCCGCTTCGGCGAGGGAACGGAGCCGCCGCGCCCGCGTTATGCCGGCCCGACGCCCGCCGACCCCTTCGCCGGCACGCTGGACGACATCTTCGACGCCATGGCGGCGGCCGAGGAAGCCGCGCAGCAGCCGCTGGCGCCGAAGCCCGGTTCCCTGCCGCCGGTGACGCCGGAGGTGGCGCCGGTCGCCGCCATCGACTCGCTGCCGCAGCCGCCGGTGCCGGAGATGCAGGCCGCGCCGCAGCCTGTCGTGGAAAGCGCCGCCCTGCCGGAGCCCGCGCCCCTGCCGCTGACCGAGCCCGCGCCCGTGGTCGAGGCTCCTGTGGAAGCAGCGGTGGAAGCGCCGGTGGAGGCTGCGCCGGCCAAGCCGCGCCGCACGCGCAAGGCGCCGGCCAAGGCCGCCGTGGCCGCGCCGGAGGCGGTGGAAGCCGCGCCGGTGGAGGTGCCTGTGGAGGCGGAAGCCGCGCCGGCCAAGCCGCGCCGCACGCGCAAGGCTCCGGCCAAGGCCGCCGCGGCCGCGCCGGAGGCGGTGAAAGCCGCGCCGGTAGAGGTGCCGGAGGCGGTGGAAGCCGCGCCGGCCAAGCCGCGCCGCATGCGCAAGGCGCCGGCCAAGGCCGCCGCGGCCACGCCGGAGACCGCGGAGGCGGTGCCGGTGGAAGTGCCGGCGGCTGCCCCGGCCAGCGAGGCCGTGGCCGAACCCGCGCCGGCCGTGGAGGCGGCGCCGGCCGCCACGCCGGAAGCCGGCGCACCGGTGCAGCCCGTGCTCGTGGATGCCGTGCCGGATGCGCCGAAGAAGCGCGGCTGGTGGAAGCGCTGAATCCCATGGCCCCGTGGCGCCCTGCGCCACGGGGCCTGGACTTCCCCGCATGAGCGAGCCCGAATTCGCCCCCCTCCGCACCGAGCGGCTGACGCTGCGGCCCCTGCGCGCCGAGGATGCCCCGGCGCTGCACCGCCTGATCAACGACTGGGAGGTGGTGCGCTGGCTCAGCCGCGTGCCCTTCCCCTACTCCCGCGAGCTGGCCGATGAGTGGATCGCCTCCACCCACAAGCGGCTGGCGGAGGGCTCCGCCTGGCACCTGGCCATCGTCGGCCAGGATGGCGACACCGAGGTGCTGGTCGGCTGCGTCGGCCTGACGCGGGAGCCGGATACCCGCCGCGCCGAGCTGGGCTACTGGGTCGGGCGCCGCTTCTGGGGCCATGGCGTGGCCGCCGAGGCGGCTGGCCGGCTGGCCCGCTGGGGCCTCGCCAATCTCGACCTGGACAGCATCTTCGCCCATGCGCTGGAGGAGAATGGCCGCTCCGGCGCCGTGCTGCGGCGCATCGGCCTGCGCGAGACGGGCAAGGGCGAGGTGCCGTTCCTGGCGCGCGGCGCCCGCCTGCCGGTGACGCTGTTCGAGGGCGGGCGGGAGGACCTGACCGCCCCCGTGCCGCTGCCCGAGCCCTTCGTGGCCGAGCCGCCGCCGCCGGATGCCAAGCCCATGCTGCTGGTGGCCGCCTGCGCGCTGATCGACCCCGATGGCCGCGTGCTGCTCGCCCGCCGGCCGGAAGGCAAGCCGATGGCGGGGCTGTGGGAGTTTCCCGGCGGCAAGCTGGACCCCGGCGAGACGCCGGAGCAGGCGCTGATCCGCGAGCTGAAGGAGGAGCTGGATATCGACGTCTCCGCCGCCTGCCTCGCGCCCTTCACCTTCGCCAGCCATGATGCCGGGCGCTTCCACCTGCTGATGCCGCTCTACCTCTGCCGCCGCTGGGAAGGCACGGTCACCGCGCGGGAGGGGCAGGCGCTGGCCTGGGTGAAGCCGCAGAAGCTCTCCGACTACGCCATGCCGCCGGCCGACAGGCCGCTGGTCGCGCTGTTGCGCGATTTCCTGTGAGGCGGGCGGGGGGTAGACTCCCCCCCGACGCCGCCCTTGGGACTCGCACATGACCAACCCCACCGCCTGCCTGCTCATCATCGGCAACGAGGTGCTCTCGGGCCGCACCCAGGATGCCAACCTGAAGTTCATCGCCACGAAGCTCGGCGAGATCGGCATTCCGCTGCGCGAGGTGCGCGTCATCCCCGACGTGCCGGAGACGATCATCGGCACGGTGAACGAGGTGCGGGCGAAGTTCACCTATGTCTTCACCACGGGCGGCATCGGCCCGACGCATGACGACATCACCGCCGAATGCATCGCCGCCGCCTTCGGCGTGCCGTGGGAGCCGCACCCGGAGGCATGGGCGCGGCTGGCCGCGCATTACGCGCGCCAGGACCCGCCGGCCGAGTTCAACGCCGCGCGCCAGCGCATGGCCACCATGCCGCGCGGCGCCGCGCTGATCGACAACCCGGTCTCCGTCGCGCCCGGCTTCATCATCGGCAATGTGCATGTGATGGCGGGCGTGCCGCGCATCATGCAGGCGATGTTCGAGGGGCTGGCGCCGAAGCTGGCCGGCGGCGTGCCGGTGCAGTCGCGCGCGGTGCACGCCGCCGGCATGCTGGAGGGCACCATCGCCGAGGGGCTGGGCGCCATCCAGGCGCGCTACCCCCAGCTCGATATCGGCTCCTACCCGTATTACCGCCCGGAGGGGAACGGCGTGGCGCTGGTCGCCAAGGGCACCGACCTCGCGGAGGTGGAGGCCGCCACGGGCGAGATCACCACCTTCATCACCGAGCTGGGCTACGTGCCGGTGCAGGGCGAGCCGCGCTGAACGAAAGGCCAGGGGAGAAGGAATTCTCCCCTGGAATCCCTTTTCTTTCTTTTGTCAGTCAGGCTTGGCCACGCCGGAAAGCTCGGCCACCAGCTCCCCCAGCGCCGCCGAATCCATGCCCCCCCGTCCGCTGTTGACCAGCGCCTCCATCATCTGCGCGGCCAGCGCGGTGGAAGGCGCGAACACCCCGTGGTCCCGCGCGGCGCCGATCGCCAGGCGCATGTCCTTGCGCATCAGCTCGGCGCGGAAGCCGGGCTGCAGCGCGCCATCGAGGTAGCGCTTGGCATGCGCCTCCAGCACCGCCGAACGGGCGGAGCCGCCGAGCAGCGCCTGGCGCATCGCCTCCGGGTCCAGCCCCGCCTTGCGGCCCAGCGCCAGCGCCTCGAACACCGCCTGCATGGTGGCGGTGATGATGAGCTGGTTGGCCGACTTGCACACCTGCCCGGCACCGGCCGGGCCGAGATGCGTGGCGCTGCGCCCCACCGCGCCGAACACGGCGGCGGCGGCGTCGAAGGCCGCGCGGTCGCCGCCCACCATGCAGGTGAGGGTGCCGTCCCGCGCCCCGGCGGGGCCGATCCAGCCCTTCTGGTTGTCGGCCTGCACGTCCCAGCCCAGCTCGCGCAGCGTCGGCACATCGGGCCAGGCGGGGGAGCGCTCGGCGGAGGCGAGGGCGATCGGCACGATGTCGCCCGAGGCGGCGAGCCCGCCCAGCTCGTCGGACGCCTGCACGCCGAGGTCGATCTCGCCCGAGAGCAGGGCCTGCGCCACCGGGCCGCCGCCGGTATAGGGCACGTGCAGGAACTCCACCGCCGCGCGCCGCTCCAGCAGCAGGAACAGCGAGTGGGAGAGGGTGCCGGCGCCGGCCGAGCCGTGCGTGATGCGGCCGGGCTCGGCCTTGGCCGCCGCCATCACCTGCCGCATGTCGGAGAAGCGGCCGCCCTTGCCGCGCACGCAGATGAAATGGCCGTTGCGCGTCAGGCGGATGACGGCGCGGAAGGATGTCTTGGGGTCGTAGGGCACCTCGCGGTGGGCGGGGATGGAGGTGCTCTCGCTGCCGCCGGCCAGCAGCAGGGTGTGGCCGTCCGGCGCCGCGCGGGCGACGAAATCGGCGGCGAGCGCGCCGCCGGCGCCGGGGCGGTTCACCACCACCAGCGGCTGCGGGTAGAGCGGCGCGCAGGCCTCCGGCTGGCAGCCCACGCGCCCGGTGCAGCTCATCGCCGGCTTCGCGCCCGGCGGCGCGGGGGCGCAGCAGGGCGGGGGCGGCGAGCAGGCCGGCCATCAGGGCGCGGCGAGGCATCCTGGACATGTGGACATTCTCCCGGTGGTTCTTGCGCAGAGCGGCCGTGTCTTCACGGTCCGCAGCGGGGCGCGGCGGCGGTGCCGCGCCCCGGCAGTGTCAGGCCAGCACGTAACCGGCGCCGCAGCGGGCGCAGATCTCCCGCACATGGCGGTCCAGCGTCTCCGGCACGGGGATGCCGGCGGCGCCGCGAGCGGCGTGCTCGGCATCCTCCGGCTCGCCGGGGATCAGCACGGGGCGCCCCGGCATGGCGGGGGGCGTCGCTCGCATCGTCTCCAGCAGCGTGCCGAGATCGGCCTCGAATTCCTCCGGCGGGCGAAAGGCGGCGGGGTCGATGGCCAGGAAGAAATGGCCGATATTGTCCGGCTCCCCCGGCTTCGCTGTGCGGTTGCGCAGCACGGAGAGGGCGCCGCCGGTCAGCGTGCCGGCCAGGATCTGCACCATCAGCCCCAGGCCGTAGCCCTTGTGGCCGCCGGTGGCCTCGTCGCCGCCGAGCGGGGTCAGGCCGCCCTCGGCCCGCCTGAAGAGATAGGCCATGCCCTCGGCGGCGTCGGTGACGGGGCGACCCTCGCCATCCACCACCCAGCCTTCCGGCATCGGCTTGCCGTTGAGGTCGTAGACCTTGACCTTGTTGCCGGCCACCGTGCTGCTCGACATGTCCAGCACGAAGGCCGGCCGGCCATCGGCCGGCGCGGCGAGGGCGATGGGGTTGGTGCCGAGCATCGGCTGCGCACCACGCGTCGGTACCACCAGCACGCTGCGCGCCGTGGTCATCACCAGGCCGATGACGCCGCGCTTCGCCGCCAGCCGGGCGTAGTAGCCGGCGGCGCCGAAATGGTGCGAGTTGAACACCCCCACCGCGCCGATGCCGCCCGCCCGCGCCTGCTCCACGGCCAGCTCCATCGCCATGACGGCGACGGGATGGCCGAGCCCGGCGCCGCCATCGACCAGCGCGGTGGCGGCATTGCGCCGCACCACGCGCGGCCGCGCCGCGAGGTCGAGCTGTCCGGCGTTGCGCATCGTCTCGTACATCATCAGCATCGACAGGCCGTGCGAGTCGATGCCCATGAGGTCGGTCTCCACCATGGCCTCGGCCGTGGTGGCGGCCAGCACAGGGTCCATGCCCCAGGCCAGCAGGATGTTCAGGATCTGCCGGTGGACGCGCTCCGCCGGCACCTGCGCCACGGGCGTGACCATGTTCCCCGTCCTCAGCGCGTGATGGCGAAGCCCTTGGCGGCCAGGGTCTGCTCCACCCAGGCGCGGTCCCAGCCGGCGCCGCGGATGGCGGCGGTGGTGGCCGCCTCCTTCGCCGCATGGCCCTCGGCCGCCGCGATCACCGCCTCCGCCGCCTCGCGGGGCACGACGACGACGCCATCCTCGTCGGCCGCGATCAGGTCGCCGGGGGCGACCACCAGCCCGCCGCAGGCGATGGGGTAGCCGATCTCGCCCGGCCCTTCCTTGTGCGGCCCCGCCGGGGTGGCGCCGAGCGCCCAGACGCCGAGGTCGAGCTGCGCCAGCTCCTTGATGTCGCGCACCGCGCCATCGACC
>NZ_JCACVY010000014.1:0-47182 GCF_058833935.1 Roseomonas sp. TS2
GGGGGAGCGCCGCCGGGGCGCGGGCCTGGAGGGCGTGCCGCCGGTCATGCCGCGTCTCCGGGCCGGGAGCGCGGAAGGGGAGAGAAAAACAGGGGAAGCGGCGAAGCGGACATGACGACCCTGAACGCTGGCAAGGAGAATGCGCGACAGGGTGGGAACAGATCAGGCCCGCCCCGTCAACCTTGGGCTTGGCCATAAGAAAAGGGCGCCCCCGAAGGAGCGCCCTGTTCATCGAGCGGAAAAGGAAGGGGAGGGGGGAGATCCCTCGCCCGGCCGCGTTACTTTTCCCTCAGTTCCAGCCGGCGCGCTGCATGATCTGCAGGGCCTCGGGCGTCTTGTCGAGATTGCCGGCCGCGTTCACCGGCTCGGCGCGGAACTTGCCCATGGCGGCCAGCGCCGGGTGCAGCGGCGTATCGGCCACCACCGGATACTCCATGTTGCCGAGGGCGAAGGCTTCCTGCGCCTTGTGCGTGGTCATGAACTCCAGGAAGTGGATGGCGTTGGCGCGGTTCGGCGCCGACTTCACCAGCCCGCCGCCCGAGATGTTCACATGCGTGCCGCGGTCGCCCTCCCCCTGGTTGGGGAAGATGACGCCGATGCGCTTGAACAGCGCCTGGTCCTCCGGCTTGTCGGAGCGGCCGTACTGGCCGAGATAGTAGCTGTTGGCGATGGCGATGCCGCACTGGCCGGAGGGGATGGCGCGGAACTGGTCGCGGTCGCCGCCCTGCGGGGGGCGGGCGAGATTGGCCACCACGCCGCGCGCCCATTCCTCCGTCTTCTGCGGCCCGTCGGCCATCAGGACCGAGGCGCCGAGGCTGGTGTTGTAGGGATGCGCGCCGCTGCGCGTGCAGAGCATGCCCTTGAAGCGCGGGTCGGCCAGATCCTCGTAGCGGTTGAGCCCCTCGGGGCGGCCCTTCTCGCGGTCGTACATGATCAGGCGGGCGCGCTGGCTGAAGGCGAACCAGAGGCCCTGCGGGTCGCGCAGCCCGGCGGGCACCCGCTCGTCGATCACCGCGGAGCCGTGCGGCGCCAGGATGCCGGCCTGGGCGGCGCGGGCGAGGCGGGCGGCATCGACGGTGAGGAACACATCGGCCGGGCTGTTGGCGCCCTCGTTGCGGATGCGCTCGATCAGCTGGTCCGCCTGACCCTCGATCAGCCGGACGCGGATGCCGGTCTCCTGGGTGAAGGCGTCGTAGAGGGCGCGGTCCGTGTCGTAGTGGCGGGCGGAGTAGAGGTTGATCTCCCCCGCGTTCTGCGCCCGCACCGCCGCAGGGGCGGCAAGGGCGAGCACCGACAGGGCAGCGAGAATCTTCCGGCGGAGCATGGCGGTTCCTCGTGGTTCCGTGTTGCCGCGATGCCTATTTGAATTGCGAAGGGTTCGCAAGAAAATCCGGAGGCCGCGACCGGCCTCCCGGCGCGGAATGGGGAAGCCGGGGCGGTGGCGCCCCGGCTTCCGGGCTCAGCCCGCGGCGCGCAGCACCCGCAGCGGCAGCGGATGGCCGGCGAGCGGCAGCGCATCCCCGGCGGACACGGAGGCGCCCGTCAGCAGGCAGCGCCAGGAGCGGCCGGAGAGCGCCGGGGGCAGCACCAGCCGCGTGTCGCCCCAGACGGCGTCGGGCACGGAAAGGGTCTCCCCGCGGCCCAGCAGCGGCACGGAGAGGCGCGGCACCGCCACGAGCAGGGCCTCGCCCGCCTCCTGGCGCAGGAAGGCCAGCATCGCCCCCGCCTGCGTCCCTTCCAGGGGCAGCGGGGTGTAGTGCCCGGCGGTGAACAGCGCCGGCGCCTCGGCGCGGGCCAGCAGGAGGCGGTGGATCAGCGCCTGCTTCACCGTGCCCGAGGTCCAGTCGGCCAGCAGTCCAGCCGGCTCCGCATTCCGCGCCAGCGCGGCGCGGCGGGCGGCGTAGTCCACCGGGCGCCGGTTGTCCGGGTCCACCAGGGATTCGTCCCAGAACTCGGTGCCCTGGTAGACATCCGGCACGCCGGGGCAGGTCAGGCGCAGCGTCGTCTGCGCCAGGCTCTTCAGCGCCCCCGGCAGGGCGATGCGCGCGGCAAAGCCCTGCAGCCCCGTGGCCAGGGCGGGGTGGGCCGCCACGTCCAGCACGCCGCGCAGGAAGCCGGCGGTGGCCTGCTCGTAGGCCTCGTCCGGCATGGCCCAGCCGGAGCGGCGCTTGGCCTCGCGCATCGCCTTCTGCAGCCAGCCGGAAAGCCGCTCCACCCAGGCCCCGATGCCGGCGCGGTCCGTCACCGGCAGGCCCAGCGGCCAGGAGGCGACGACCATCTGCAGCAGCATCACCGCGTCGCCGGGCGTGGGCGCCGGGCCGTCCGGCAGGTCCTGCACCAGTTCCCGGCTCTCGGCCAGGAAGCCGCGCAGCGCCGCCGCCCAGTCGTCGGGGATCTCGGACAGCACGGCGAGGCGCATCCGCACATCCTCGCCCCGCTTGTGGTCGTGCGTGGCGGTGGCGAGCAGCGCGTGCGGCCACTCCGTGGCGCGCGCCGCCATCAGGGCGTGGAAGGTCTCCGGCGGCATGGCGAAGTGGCCGGGGTTGGAGCCCACCTCGTTGCGGGAGAGCAGCCTGCCGTAGCGGTAGAAGGCCGTGTCCTCCACCGACTTGGCGGCGGTGGGGGAGGAGAGCTGCTGGAAGCGCGTGCGCGCCACCAGCAGGGCGCGGCGGCTCTCGCCCGGTGGCCGCTCGCGCACCGGCTCCTCGGCCAGCCAGTAGAGCAGGTGGCTGAGCGCCGCGTGGTCGGTGGGCTTGAGGCTGGCGCGGGCGGCCTCGGCCGCCTGGCGCAGCACCGCCGCATCCTGCGCCGTCGGCGTGCCGTGGCGCACATAGACGCGGTAGACGGGGAAGTGGACCAGGAGCTGCGCCAGCACCCGGCGGATGGCGTTGAAGGAGAAATCGCGCGAGCGCAGATGGCCGCGCGCCAAGTGGTGCAGGGCGCGGGCGCAGCCATCCAGCTCGGCGGCCAGGCTGTCGCGCAGGATCTGCTTGCGCGCCTGGAACTCCTCGGCGTGGAAATCGGCCTCGCTGCCGCTGGTCTCGCGCCAGAGGGCGGAGAGCGGCGCCTCGCCGGCCGTATCGTGCAGCACGGCGGAGACCTGGTCCATGAAGTCGTAGCCGGTGGTGCCGTCGGTCTGCCAGCGGGTCTCCAGCCGCTCGCCGGGGGCGAGGATCTTCTCGATCAGGATGTAGGGCGGGCCGGACGGCGCCCCGGCCGGGCGGCGGTGCCCGGCGCTCTCCATGCGGCGGCGCAGCTTGCGGCAATAGCCGCCAGGGTCGGCCAGGCCATCGACATGGTCGATGCGCACGCCGTCGATCAGCCCCTCGGCGTAGAGGCGCAGGATCAGCTCATGCGTGGCGTCGAACACCTCCGGCTCCTCGGCGCGCAGGCCGGCGAGGCCGGTGACGTCGAAGAAGCGGCGCCAGTTGATCTCGTCCGTCGCGGTGCGCCACCAGGCGAGGCGGTAGTTCTGCCGCTCCAGCAGCGCGTGCAGGCGGGCGGCGCCGGTCAGGCTCTTCGTGTCGTGCTCCGCCAGGCCGTCCCGGTCCTCCAGGATGCTCTCGGCGTCGCGCGGGGCGATGGGGAAGCGGTTGTCGAAATAGGCGACCGCGAGGCCGGTGGGGCCTTCCTTCACCAGGCGCAGCTCGCCTTCCGCCAGCGCCTCGCCATAGGGGCGGCCGAGGAAGGGGGCCAGCATGCGGCCCTTCAGCGTCGGGTCGTCCGAGTTCCAGTCGATGTCGAAGAAGCGGGCGTAGGCGCTGTCCGTCCCGCGGGCCAGCACGTCCTGCCACCAGGCATTGTGCGGGCCGTCCACCCCCATGTGGTTGGGCACGATGTCGAGCAGCAGCCCCATCCCCTCGGCGCGCAGCGCGGCCACCAGGCGGCGCAGCGCCGGCTCGCCGCCCAGGGCGGGGTTGATCGCGTCATGCGCCGTGATGTCGTAGCCATGGGTGGAGCCGGGCGCGGCCGGCAGCAGCGGCGAGGCATAGAGATGGCTCACCCCCAGCCGCGCCAGGTAGGGGACGATGGCCACCGCGTCATCCAGCGTGAAGCCGGCGTGGAACTGGATGCGGTAGGTGGCGCGGGGGTGGGTGGTGGCGGCCGGGTGGGGCTGCGCGTGGTCGCTCATGGGGCTCTCCGCGCCCGGGCGAGGCCCCGCAGGCGCTGTTCGATCGCGGGGTCGTGGAACAGGCGCTCCACCGGCGGGTCCAGCCGGCGGCGCCAGTTGGGGTGCTCGTCAATGGTGCCGGGCATGTTCGGCTGCTCCACCGCCGCCACGGCGTCCTCCAGCGGCAGCAGGGCCAGGGCGCAGCGGGCGCGGCCGATATAGGCGGCGGCGGCATCGGCCACCCGCGCCCCCGCCTCCGGGCCGGGCACCGGCCCCTCGGCCACGCCGGCCTTGCGAAAGGCCTCCCACAGCTTCGGCCGTTCCGCCGCACGCGTCTCGGCCTGGCCTTCCAGCGTGGTGCCGAGCGTCTCGCGCCAGAGCAGGTCGCGCCCTTCCCACCAGCCGGCGACGGTGGGCAGGTCGTGGGTGGAGGTCATGGAGACGGCCTCGCGCGTCCAGCGCGCCGGGTCCTTGAAGGACTTGCCGCTCTGCTCGAACCACATCACCCGCATGCCGGCGAGGCCGGCATTCTGCAGCTTCGGCCGGAAGCCCTCCGGCACGGTGCCGAGGTCCTCGCCGATGGCGATGGCCTTGTGGCGGTGCGATTCCAGCGCCACCAGCCGCAGCATGTCTTCCAGCGGGTAGCGCAGGTAGCAGCCGGCGGCGGGACCCTCGCCCTGCGGCACCAGCCAGAGCCGGCGCAGCCCCAGCACATGGTCCAGCCGCACGCCGCCCGCGTTACGGAAGGCGGCGCCCAGCATCTCGCGGAAGGCGGCGAAGCCGTTGGCGGTCAGCCCGTGCGGCGAATAGGTGGTGATGCCCCAGCTCTGGCCCTTCGCGTTGAAGATGTCGGGCGGGGCGCCGATCTCGACGCCGGAGAGGAACTCGGTCTGCCGCGCCCAGGCATCGGCGCCGCCGCCATCGACGCCGATGGCGAGGTCGGCGATCAGCCCGATGCGCGCGCCGCCCTCCCGCGCCGCGCGCTGCGCCGCCGAGAGGCCGCGGTCGGCCAGGAACTGCGCGAAGGCGTGGAACGCCACCTCCTCGGCCTGCGCCTCGGCGAAGGCGGCCACCTCCGGGCTCTCGGGGTCGCGCAGGGCGGCGGGCCAGTCGCGCCAGTGCCAGCGCGCCGGGCCGGCGGCGAGCTGCGCGGCGTGCAGCGCCTCGAACCGGGCATGGCGCGTGAGCGAGGTGCCGCCCTCGGCCAGGAAGCGCACAAAGGCCGCATGCGCCTCGCCGGGCGCGGCCTCGCGGAAGGCGCGGTGGACCTGCCGCAGCCGGGCCAGCCGGGCGGCGGCCACGGCGGGCCACTCCACCATCGGCAGCGCCTCCAGCCGCGCCCATTCGGCGGCCAGTTCCGCGCCGAAGGGCGGCAGGCCGGGCAGCAGGTCCTCGCCATCGGCGTGGCGCACATCGAGCCAGAGGCGGCTGGAGGGCGCATAGGGGCTGCTGCGGCTGGGGTCGGCGCTGAACTGCGCGTGCACGGGCGAGATCGCGACGGCATCGGCCCCCTGCGCCGCCGCCGCGGCGGCGAAGGTGCGCAGCGCGGCGTAGTCGCCGACGCCGCCATCGCCGCTGCGCTTCAGCGAATAGAGCTGCACCGCCAGCCCCCAGGCGGCCTGGCCCTCGCAGGCATCCTCGATGCGGTGGCCATGCGCGGGCGCCACGGCCAGGGTCAGGGCCTGGCCGGAGAGTTCCAGCGTGTAGTAGCCGGGCAGGGCGGGGGCGGCAAGGCGCGCGCCGCCCGGCGCGGCCTCGGCCATGCCTTCCACCTGGGTGCCATCCTCGGCGGTCAGGCTGTAGCGTCCGGGCGGCAGCGGCAGGCGGATGTCGATGCCGGGTTCGGCCGTGCGCAGTGGCGGCAGGGCGCGGTGCGCGGCGCGGAACCGTGCGGCGCTGTCGCGCAGCGCGCCCTCGCCATCGGCTGGCAGGCCCAGCGCGCCCAGCACGCTGCGCAGCGTCTCCGGCGTGGTCTGGTGCCTGCGGCCGTTGGCGTCCTCCCAGTCGATCATCAGCCCGACGGCGCGGGCCAGGCGCCGCAGGGCGGGGTCCTGGCTCATGCCGCGGGCTCCTGCAGCCAGGCGATGGCGGCGCGGGGCCCGATGCCGTTCTCGGCCACCGCGGCGCCGAGGCCGGGCAGCGATTCCGCCAGCAGCGTGCCGGGGCCGGGCTGGGCGGGGATGGCGGTGTCGCCGAACTGCGCCAGGATGGTCAGGAGCGAGCCGTCGCCCAGCCGCCACTGCGCCCGCACGCCATGGGTGCCCAGCGCCTCGGCGCCAAGCGAGCGTGCCTCGGCCAGATACGGGGCGAGGCGGCGGGCGCGCAGCTTCAGCAGGTCGGTGACGAAGCGCTCCGCCTCCGCCTGGGCCGGCTTCTCGCGCTCCGAGAGGTCGAGGCGGCTGGCCTCGAAGGTGCCGGGGGCGTTGGGGTCGGGGATGCGCTCGCGCTTCTCCGGGTCGGCGAAGGCGGCGAACTTGGCGAATTCCTTGCGGCGCCCCTCGCGCACCGCCTTCGCCAGATCCTCCGAGGGGAAGCCGGTGAAGAACAGGAAGGGGCGCTCGGAGAAGAACTCGTCGCCCATGAACAGCATCGGCACCTGCGGCGCCAGCAGCTTCAGCAGCAGCGCGGCGCGCACCGCATCGGCAGGGGCCAGGGTGTAGATGCGGTCGCCGAAGGCACGGTTGCCCACCTGGTCGTGGTTCTGCAGCGCGTTGACGAAGGCCGAGGGCGGCAGGTGGCTGCTCGGCTTGCCGCGCGCATGGCCGAGATTGGCCGATTCCTCGCCCTGGTAGACGAAGCCCTCCGCCAGCGAGCGGGCCAGGTGCCCGGCCGGGCGGTCGGCATAGTCGGCGTAGTAGGCATCCTTCTCGCCGGTCAGCAGCACGTGCAGGCAGTGGTGCGCGTCGTCGTTCCACTGCGCGTCGAAGTCGTGCTCCAGCAGCGTGGCGTCGTTGTTCTCGTTCTCCAGCACCAGATAGACGCGGCGGCTGCCGGCGGCCTCGCGCACGCGGCGGGACAGCTCGGGCAGGAAGCTGGCATCCGGGATGGCGTGCACCGCGTCCAGCCGCAGCCCGTCGAAGCGGTACTCGGTCAGCCAGAAGATGGCGTTCTCGATGAAGAAGTCCCGCACCGGCGTCTCGCGGAAGTCGATCGCGTCGCCCCAGGGGGTGCTGACATCCTTGCGGAAGAAGTCCGGCGCGATGCTGTGCCAGTAATTCCCCGACGGGCCGAAATGGTTGTAGACCACGTCCAGCATCACCGCGAGGCCATGGCCATGCGCGGCATCGACCAGCGCCTTGAGCTCGTCCGGCGTGCCGTAGGTCTCGTCCGGCGCATAGGGCAGCACGCCGTCATAGCCCCAGTTGCGGCTGCCGGCGAAGTCGTTCACCGGCATCAGCTCGATGGTGTTGACGCCGAGCGCCGCCAGGCGCGGCAGCTGCGCCATGATGCCGCGGAAGCCCCCCATGGCCCCGGCGTGCAGCTCATAGACCACGCTCTGCGGCCAGGGGTGGGTGCGCCAGTCGCCCTGCTTCCAGCGATAGGCGAAATGGTCCACCACCACGCTCCAGCCATCCACGTCGCCATCCTGGGCGTGCGAGGCGGGGTCGGGCACGGTGGGGCCGTTGCCCAGGGCATAGCGGTAGCGGGTGCCGGGCGGCGCCGGCACGGTGCATTCCCACCAGCCATCGGCGGCGGCCTGCATCGGCACCGACTCGGCGTCGCGGCGTTCCAGGGTGACCCCCGGCTGACCGGGAGCCCAGAGGCGGAAGCCGGTCTGCCCGCCGGCATCGGGCGAGGGGCCGTAGGAGAAGCGTCGCGTCATCCGGGATGATCCTCAAGGGGCGGCAATGCCACCAGCAGACGGGCGGAACGTGCGGCCAGACGCAGGGTTGCGCCGCCCACCGGATGGCCGGGCGCCTCCGGCTCGGCGCTGTCGAGCACCGAGATCCAGGCCAGGGCGGGGGAGGGCAGCGTCACCACCCGGTCCCGCCCGGAGGCGTTCAGCAGCAGCAACGTCACTTCCACCCCCTCGCTCTCCGCCCCCTCGCCGCGGGCCGGGCCGGCACGCCGCAGCAGCAACACGCGGCCCTCCGGATCGTTCCAGCGCTCCGGCGTCATCGGCGCGCCATCGGCGTCGAACCAGGCGGTGTCGGGCATGCCGGGCAGGGGCTCGGTCTGCCCGTGGCGGAAGACGGGGCTGCGCAGGGTGGGGTGCTGGCGGCGCAGCGCGGCGGCGCGGGCGGTGAAGGCGGCCAGCTCCTGCCCCGCCGGGGTGGCGGCCAGCGCCCAGTCGAACCAGGACACCTCATTGTCCTGGCAATAGGCGTTGTTGTTGCCGCGCTGGGTGCGGCCGAACTCGTCGCCGCCGAGCAGCATGGGGGTGCCGTGCGCGGCGAGCAGCGTCAGCAGCATGGCACGCTTCAGCCGGCCGCGCAGCTCCAGGATGTCGGGGTCGTCGGTCGGGCCTTCCACGCCCCAGTTGGTGCTGAAATTCTCGCCATGCCCGTCGCGGTTCTCCTCGCCATTGGCCTCGTTGTGCCGCTCCGCGTGGCTGACGAGGTCCTCCAGCGTGAAGCCGTCATGCGCGGCGACGAAGTTGACCGAGGCCCAGGGGCGGCGGCGGCGCTTCTCGAACAGGTCGCCGGAGCCGGAGAGGCGGGCGGCGAGATCCGGGCGCAGCCCCGCATCGCCGCGCCAGAAGCGGCGGACCCCGTCGCGGAAGCGGTCGTTCCATTCCGAGAAGCCGGGAGGGTGGTGGCCGAGCTGGTAGCCGCCCGGCCCGATGTCCCAGGGCTCGGCGATCAGCTTCAGGCGGGAGAGCACCGGGTCCTGGCGGATGGCGTCGAAGAAGCCGGAGCCGGGGTCGAAGCCGTTGTTGCCCTCCCGCCCCAGCGTGCTGCACAGATCGAAGCGGAAGCCGTCCACGCGGTAGGCGGTGGCCCAGTGGCGCAGGCTGTCCATCACCATCTGCAGCACGCGCGGGTGGGCAAGGTTCACCGTGTTGCCGCAGCCCGTCTCGTCGATGTAGCGCCGTTCCTCGCCGGGTTGCAGGCGGTAGTAGCTGGCATTGTCGAGGCCGCGCCAGGAGAGGGTGGGGCCGAGCCCATCGCCCTCGCAGGTGTGGTTGTAGACCACGTCGAGGATCACCTCGATGCCGGCGGCGTGCAGCCGGCGGATGGCGACGCGGATCTCGTCCAGCCCGCCGCTGGCGAGATAGGCGGGCTCCGGCGCGAAGTAGGAGAGGGGGGAGTAGCCCCAGTAGTTGCGCAGGCGCTTCTCCACCAGGAAGCGGTCCTGCAGGAAGGCCTGCACCGGCAGAAGCTCCACCGCCGTGACGCCGAGCTTCAGCAGGTGCTCGATCATCGGCGGGCTGGCCAGGGCGGCGAAGGTGCCACGCTCGCGGGGCACCAGATCCTCCCGCCGCATGGTCAGGCCACGCAGATGCGCCTCGTAGATCACCGTGCGGTCCCAGGGCACGGCGGGGGGGCGGTCGTCGCCCCAGTTGAAGGCGTCGTCCACCACCACGCCCTTCGGCATGGCGGCGGCGCTGTCCCGCCGGTCGAAGCTGAGGTCGGTGCGGCCGGGGCCGTGGCGGTGGCCGAACAGCGCGTCCGACCAGCGCAGGGTGCCGGAGAGCTGCCGCGCATAAGGGTCGAGCAGCAGCTTGTTCGGGTTGAAGCGGTGGCCCTGCTCCGGGTGGTAGGGGCCGTGCGCGCGGTAGCCATAGATCAGCCCGGGGCGTGCCTCGGGCAGGTAGCCGTGCCACACCTCGTCCGTGCATTCCGGCAGGGGGAGGCGCGCCATCTCCTTGCGGCCCGAGGGATCGAAGAGGCACAGCTCCACCCGGGTCGCATGGGCCGAGAAGACGGCGAAGTTGATCCCCAGCCCGTCCCAGGTGGCGCCGAGCGGGTCGGGACGGCCCGGCAGCAGCCAGTCGGGGAGCAGGGGCAAGGGATCAGCCCTCCGGCGTCAGCACCAGCGTGGACAGGCCCGGCAGTTCCAGCGCCAGCGAGGCCTCGAAATCGTGCGAGGCGATCGCCTGCGCCTGCACGCGGCCGCCATTGCCGCCATTGGCGCCGCCATAGATGGCCGCGTCCGAGTTGAACACCTCGCGCCAGGCGCCGTCCAAGGGCACGCCGAGGCGGTAGGCCGTGCGGTTTACCGGCGTCAGGTTGCAGACCACCAGCGCCGGCGCGCTGCCCTCAGGCCCCAGCCGCAGGAAGGCCAGCACGCTGTTCACGGCATCGTCCATCACCACCCAGCGGAAGCCGGCCGGGTCGCAATCCAGCGCGTGCAGGGCGGGCAGCGTGGCGTAGAGGCGGTTGAGGTCGCGCAGCAGGCGTTGCAGGCCGGCATGGCGCGGGTCGTCCAGCAGGTGCCAGTCCAGCGAGCGGTCGTGGTTCCACTCCCGCACCTGGGCGATCTCGCCGCCCATGAAGAGCAGCTTCTTGCCCGGATGCGTCCACATGAAGGCCAGGTAGGCGCGGAGATTGGCGAATTTCTGCCACTCGTCGCCCGGCATCTTGCCGATCAGCGAGCCCTTGCCGTGCACCACCTCGTCATGGCTCAGCGGCAGCATGAAGCGCTCGGAATAGGCGTAGACCATGCCGAAGGTCATGCTGCCATGCTGGTACTGCCGGTAGATCGGGTCGCGCTCCATGTAGTGGAGCGTGTCGTGCATCCAGCCCATGTTCCACTTGAAGTCGAAGCCGAGGCCGCCCTCGCTGGCCTTGCGGGTGACGCCGGGGAAGGCGGTGCTCTCCTCGGCGATCAGCAGCTTGCCCGGGCAGCGCTCGGCGACGACATTGGAGAGTTCCTGGAGGAAGGAGATGTTCTCCAGGTTCTCCCGCCCGCCATGGATGTTCGGCACCCACTCGCCATGCTTGCGGCTGTAGTCGCGGTAGAGCATCGAGGCCACGGCGTCGACGCGCAGCGCGTCCACCCCGTAATGCTCCAGCCAGTGCAGCGCGCTGCCGATCATGAAGTTCCGCACCTCGCGCCGGCCGAGGTTGTAGATCAGCGTGTTCCAGTCCTGGTGGAAGCCCTCGCGCGGGTCGGCGTGCTCGTAGAGCGCGGTGCCGTCGAAGCGGGCCAGGCCGTGCGTGTCGGTCGGGAAGTGCGCCGGCACCCAGTCCAGGATCACGCCGATGCCGGCCTCGTGGAAGCGCTCCACGAGGCGCGCGAAATGCTCCGGCGGGCCGAAATCGCCCTGCGGCGCGAACTGCCCGAGCGGCTGGTAGCCCCAGGAGCCGCCGAAGGGATGCGCCATGACGGGCAGGAACTCGACATGGGTGAAGCCCATCTCCCGCACATAGGGGATCAGCTTGTCGCCCAGCTCCTCCCAGGAGAGGGGAGCATTGCCCTCGCCGCGCATCCAGGAGCCGGCATGCACCTCGTAGACAGCCATTGGGCGCGTCGCCGGGTCGCCGGGCGGGATCTCGCGCGGCGCCGCGCGGATGGCCGCGGTATCGGCCACGATCGAGCCGGTGGCGGGGGCGGGCTCGGCCTGCCAGGCCACGGGGTCGGCCTTCAGCGGCAGGATGCTGCCATTCGGGTCCAGCAGCTCGAACTTGTAGACGGCACCGACGCCGAGGCGGGGGATGAAGATCTCCCACACCCCGCATTCCTGGCGCAGCCGCATCGGGTTGCGGCGGCCATCCCAGCTGTTGAAATCACCCACCACCGAGACACGCTTGGCATTGGGCGCCCAGACGGCGAAGCGCACGCCGGGCACGCCCTCCACCTCCATCGGGTGGGCGCCAAGGCAGCGGGCGATATCCTGGTGGGTGCCCTCCTTCAGCAGGTGGATGTCCAGCTCGCCGAGGAGCGGGCCGAAGGCGTAGATGTCCTCCGCCTCCTGCACCACGCCGCCCCAGTCGATGTGCAGCCGGTAATTCCCGGCCGGCACCGGGCCCTCGAACAGGCCGGTGGCGTGGAGCGGCGTCAGCGGATGCAGGGTGCCATCCTCCGCCACCGCCGAGACGGCGGTGGCGCCGGGCAGCATGGTGCGCACCACACGCCCTGCCGGGGTGTCATGCGGGCCCAACGCGGCGAAGGGGTCGCCATGGCGGCCCTCCGCCAGGGCGTGGATGGCCTCGGGGAGCAGCGTGGTCTCGGCCATGCGTCAGTCCTTCGCCGGGAGGCGCTGCGCCAGCTCATCCAGCCCACGCATCGGGATGCGCAGCCAGGCGGGGCGGTTGGCGGCCTCGTAGCAGATTTCGTAGGCGGCCTTTTCCAGCAGGAAGAGGTCGAGCAGCGCCGTCTCCGCCTCCGGCCGCACCCAGGGGCGCGGCGTCTCGGCATGCACGGCGCGGTAGGCGTCGAGGAAGGCGGCGCTGGCGCGGCTGTGGAACTCCTCCAGCAGCACCGCCGGGCGGCCATCGCCTTCCGGCGCGGCAGCCTGCAGCTCCGGCATCACCGTGGCCACGGCATAGTCGAAGGAGCGCAGCAGCCCGGCCACGTCGCGCATCGGCGAGGATTTGGCGCGGCGCTGCGCCAGGGTCTTGGCCGGCTCGCCCTCGAAGTCGATGATGCAGGCATCGCCCTGCACCACCAGCACCTGGCCGAGATGGAAGTCGCCATGGATGCGCGTCTTGAGCGCGCCCTCGGCGGCGGCGGCGAGGCCATCCACCGCGGCCAGCAGCGCGGCCTTGCCCTCCAGCAGCCGGGCGGCGCGCTCGGCATCCTCGGGGCTGGCCCAGTCCTTCACGCCGCCGATCGCGCGCAGCGCCGCCTCGATCTGGGTGCGGGCGCCCTTGGCCCAGCCGCGCGCATCCTTCTCCGTGGCCGGCTCCGGGTTGAAGGCGGCGTCCTCGCTCTCCTCGGCCAGCAGCGCGTGCATCTCCGCCAGGCGCCGGCCGAGGGCGGTGGCGAACATGGTGTAGTTGGAGAACACGTCCTCCTGCTCGCCCGCCGGCCCCTCGGTCATGGCGATCTGGCCGACGGTGCGGGTCAGGTAGTCGGTGGTCCAGCCCCAGCCATCGCCCTGGTTGCGGACGAAGCCCTGCACGACCACGAGGGTGCGCGGCGTGCCGTCCGGCGTCACCCGCACCACCTCGCCCAGCAGCGGCGCGGTCTGGCCGAACCCCTTCTCGGTGAGATGGCGGGTCATCTCCGTCTCGGGGCTGATGCCTTCGGTGACGCGGCGGACCAGCTTCAGCACCGCGTGCTCGCCGATGATCAGCGAGGAGTTGGACTGCTCGGCCGAGAGGCGGCGGATCTCCGCATCCTGCGGAATGTCCATCCCCTCCAGCAGGGAGGTGGGCAGGAAGCGGATCTCGCCTTCGGAGAGCGGCATCACCGCCTTCTCACGCAGGCCGCGCAGCACCGACCAGGGCAGGACGTCGAGCGCGAAGGCATCCGTCAGCACGCCGACGCGGCGGCCGCGGCGGATGCGGGCGAGCGCCAGCTGCTGCGGCAGGGCGGCGCTCGTCTCATCCTCCCAGGCGATGCCGAGGGGCAGCAGGTAGCGCGCCTGGCCCTCGCCCTCGGGCACCTCCACCTCGGCCAGCAGCACCTCCACGGTGCGGCCGGCGAGCGCCTCGGCGAAGGCGAGGCGCGGCTGCAGCGCGCCGCCGCCATCCTTGCCGGCGAACCAGCGGCGCTTGGCGAGGTACTTGGGCAGGGCGTCCTGCTCCAGCACCTTGCGGGAGGCGGGTGCCAGCACCTCGTTGAGGCCGCTGCGCATCACCAGCGTGGAAAGCTCGGTCATGGGTTCGGGGGCCGGTGTGTGCCAGGTGGGCATGGCGGCTTCCGTGGCCAGCACGAACCAGTAGAAGCCATAAGGGGGAAGGGTCAGCAGGTAGGTGAGCTGCCCGATCGGCGGGAAGGAGGTGCCGCCGAGCAGCTCCACCGGCACGCGCCCGGCGAATTGCGAGAGGTCGAGCTCCACCGCCTGCGCGCTGCGCGACAGGTTGCAGACGCAGAGAATGGTCTCGCCCTCGTGCTCGCGCAGATAGGCCAGCACCTTGCGGTTGCCGGGGTACAGGTAGCCGAAGCTGCCGCGGCCGAAGGCCTTGTGGCGCCGCCGCACCGCCAGCATCCGCCGCGTCCAGTTCAGCAGCGAGTGCTGGTCGGCCGACTGCGCCTCGACGTTCACCGCCTCGAAGCCATAGACGGGGTCCATGATGGCCGGCAGCACCAGCTTGGCGGGGTTGGCGCGGGAGAAGCCGCCATTGCGGTCGGGCGACCACTGCATCGGCGTGCGCACGCCGTCGCGGTCGCCGAGATGGATGTTGTCGCCCATGCCGATCTCGTCGCCGTAATACATCACGGGCGTGCCGGGCATGGAGAGCAGCAGCGAGTTCATCAGCTCGATGCGGCGGCGGTCATGCTCCAGCAGCGGCGCCAGGCGGCGGCGGATGCCGAGGTTGATGCGCGCGCGCTTGTCGGAGGCGTAGGTCTCCCAGAGGTAGTCCCGCTCCTTGTCGGTCACCATCTCGAGCGTCAGCTCGTCATGGTTGCGCAGGAAGATCGCCCACTGGCAGTTCTCGGGGATCTCGGGCGTCTGCCGCAGGATGTCGGTGATCGGGAAGCGGTCTTCCTGCGCCATCGCCATGTACATGCGCGGCATCAGCGGGAAGTGGAACGACATGTGGCATTCGTCGCCATCGCCGAAATACTGCTGCGTGTCCTCCGGCCACTGGTTGGCCTCGGCCAGCAGCATGCGGCCTGGCGCATGCGCGTCGAGCGCCGCCCGGATCTTCTTCAGGACGACATGCGTCTCGGGCAGGTTCTCGTTGTTGGTGCCGTCCCGCTCGATCAGGTAGGGGATGGCGTCCAGCCGCAGCCCGTCCACGCCGGCATCGAGCCAGAAGCGCATGACGGAGAGCACTTCCTTCATCACCTGCGGGTTGTCGAAGTTCAGGTCCGGCTGGTGGCTGTAGAAGCGGTGCCAGAAATAGGCGCCGGCCACCGGGTCCCAGGTCCAGTTCGACTTCTCCGTATCCAGGAAGATGATACGGGTGCCGTCGTACTTCTTGTCGGTGTCGGACCACACGTAGTAGTCGCGATGCGCGGAGCCGGGCTTGGCGCGGCGCGCGCGCTGGAACCAGGGGTGCTGGTCCGAGGTGTGGTTGATGACCAGCTCGGTGATGACGCGGATGTTGCGCGCATGGGCCGCGGCGATGAACCGCTTGATGTCGGCCATCGAGCCGTATTCGGGATGGACGGCCTTGTACTCGGCGATGTCGTAGCCGTCGTCGCGCCGCGGCGAGGGGTAGAAGGGCAGCAGCCAGACCGCGTCCACGCCGAGGGAGGCGATGTAGTCGAGCTTCGCCATCAGGCCGGGCAGGTCGCCCACGCCGTCATCGTTCGAATCGAAGAACGACTTGATGTGGAGCTGGTAGATCACCGCATCCTTGTACCAGAGCGGATCTTCCGGCATGTGCGGCTTGTCGTTACGCGGCATGGATCAGGCCTTGTCGGCGGCGCGGAGGCGCCAGATGGCGAAGGGCATGGCGTGCGGGTCGAGGCGGAGGCGGCGGTGGGTGCCCTGCCACACCTCCTCACCGCCCTGCATCAGGTTCTCGGCGACCAGGCCGGCGCCGTTCGGCAGGCCCATCGCGTACTGGGGCAGCTCGATATGGCTCTCCAGCGCCTGGTGCGGGTCCATCGAGACCGCGACCAGGACGACGTTCTCCCGCTCCGGCGTCATCTTCACGTAGAGCAGGATGCCCTCGTGGTTGGAGCGCAGGAAGGTGACGCCGAGGTGCGAGTGCAGCGCCGGATTCTGCCGGCGGATGCGGTTCAGCGCGGTGATCTCGCCGGTGATGTTGCCCGGGCGGTCATAGTCCCACACCTTGATCTCGTACTTCTCGCTGTCGAGGTACTCTTCCTTGCCCGGCACGGGCCGCGCCTCGCACAATTCGAAGCCGTTGTAGACGCCCCAGAGGCCGGAGAGGGTGGCCGCCAGCGCGGCGCGGATCAGGTGCCCGGGCCGGCCGCTGTTCTGCAGGAAGACCGGGTTGATGTCGGGCGTGTTGACGAAGAAATGCGGCTTGAAGAAGTCGCGCACAGGCGGCTGGTTCAGCTCCTCCAGGTATTGCTGCATCTCCCAGGCGGTGTTGCGCCAGGTGAAGTAGGTGTAGGACTGGCCGAAGCCCACCTTGGCCAGCCGGTACATCACCTTCGGCCGCGTGAAGGCCTCGGAGAGGAACACCACCTCCGGATCGCGCGCCCGCACCTCGCCGATCATCCACTCCCAGAAGGGCAGGGGCTTGGTGTGCGGGTTGTCCACGCGGAACAGCTTGACGCCCTCGCCCACCCAGAACAGCACGATGTCGCGCAGCGTCAGCCACAGGGCCGGCATGGCGCCGGGCTTGTAGAAATCGACGTTGACGATGTCCTCGTACTTCTTCGGCGGGTTCTCGGCGTAGCGGATGGAGCCGTCCGGGCGCCACTCGAACCATTCCGGGTGGTCGCGCAGCCACGGGTGGTCGGGCGAGCACTGGATGGCGAAGTCCAGCGCCAGCTCCAGCCCGTGCTGCGCGGCGGCGTCCCGCAGGCGGCGGAAATCCTCGATGGTGCCGAGCTCGGGGTGCACGGCGTCGTGCCCGCCCTCCTCGGAGCCGATGGCGTAGGGGCTGCCCGGATCGTCCGGCCCCGGCGTCAGCGTGTTGTTGCGCCCCTTGCGGTTCTTCTTGCCGATCGGGTGGATGGGCGGGAAGTAGAGCACGTCGAAGCCCATGTCCCGCACCCGGGGCAGGGCGCGGATCACGTCGTCGAAGGTGCCGTGGCGGTTGGCGTCGCCGCTCTGCGAGCGCGGGAAGATCTCGTACCAGGAGGAGAAGCCGGCGGCGCGGCGCTCCACATCCAGCGGCCGCGGGGCCTCGCGCACGCGGAAGGGGCGGTCATCGGCCAGCGTCATCAGCCGCACCGTCTCGGGCGCGGTGAACAGGGCCACGGCCGTCGCGTCGTCCGCGCTGCGGAGCTGCGCGACCAGCCCGGCCAGCGCCTCCGCCTCGGCGCCGGAAAGGCGCGGCTGCGCCTTCTCCAGATGGATCAGCCCCTCCTGCCGCTCCAGCGCGATGCGCACGCCGGCGGCATGCTTCTTGGTGATCTCGTCGCGGAAGGCGGCGTAGTGGTCGACCCAGGCCTCCACCGTGTATTCGTGCCGGCCCACCCGCTCGGGCACGAAGGCGGCGGTGTAGATGTCGTTCACCGTGTGCACCATCGGCACCTCGCGCCAGCCCTCGGCGTCGGCGGCGCGCCAGAGCAGGCGGACGGCGATCTTGCCGTGCCCCTCGGTGAACACGTCGGCGGTGACGATCACCGCCTGGCCCACCGGGCGCTTCACCGGGAAGCGGCCCATGTCCACGGCCGGCTGCATGGCCTCGATGGCGATGCGGGGCGCCGAGATGGCCTGGCCGACGGCCTCTCCCTCATCGGCCAGAGGCAGCTGGATATCGGCCACGTCGTCGATCGGCATGCTGCGGATTTCTCCCGGCGCCAGCGCAAGCCGGCCCTCGGCGGTGATGGCGTTCTGCGGCAGGCTGCCCGGCCGGGGCAGCAATCCGGTGACCTGCGCGGCGGAGAGCTTCGCGGGGTGGCGCAGGGAGGGGTTCGCCAGCACCACCATCCGGCTGTCCGCAGCCTCGCGCAGCAGCGCCACCGGCGCGTGCGGGGCGGAGAGCAGGGCTGGCGCGGCGCGGCCCTGCGCGGCGGGCAGCCGGGCACGCTCCGCATTGGCCTCGCGCACCGCCCCCGTCAGGTCCAGCCTTGGCGCGCGGCGCAGCGCGGCGAAATCGCGGGCCTCGCCAGCGCCCTGGCCCATGCGATGGATGGCGCCATACTCATAGCCCATCGGCAGCATCCAGGCCGTGCCGGAGAGGGCCGCGAAGCGCAGGGCGCGCAGCGCGGCGCGGCCAGCCTCGGCACGGTCTGCATGGCGGGTGGCGAGGCGCGGGGCGAAGGGCGCCTCCGGTGCCGCCAGCAGCGGCGCCACGGGGGCGAGGCGGCTTACCTCGTCCGGCCACCACGCGGCCGAGAAATCCCACCAGGGCAGGGAGGATGCCACGAGGTCGAAGCCAGCGCCCGCCAGCCCCGGCACCGCGCCGGCCGGCAGGCCGGGCGCCCAGGCGATGAAGGCCGTATCCGGCGCCGCCTCGCGCGTGGCGGAGATCAGCGGCTGCCAGAACGCCTTCCCCGCGCCGGGCGAAAGGCAACGGAAGCCGGCGATGCCGGCCTGCGCCCATTCCACGAGCCGGGCGGCCCACCACGACCGCAGGGCGGCCGGCGCGGGATCAGCCAGCGCCACCCCCGGCTGGCCACGCGGGTCCGGCGGCGCGTCCCGGTCGGGGTCGCCGGCCTTCCAGCCCGGGTTCTGGCGCAGCAGGACGGCGTCGCGCGCCATCCGGGCCGTGGGCAGGTCGAGGATCACCGAGAGACCCTGCGCGCGTGCCGCCTCGGCCAGCCCGCGCAGGGCCTCCAGCGCCGCGCCGCCGCCCAGCGCCGGGTGCAGCCGCGCGAGGTCGCGCGGCTGGAACAGGTCGCCCTCCAGGCCGGGCTCGAAAGGCGGCGCCAGGGCCACGCTGCCGAAGCCCAGCGCGGCGACGCGCCCAAACTCCTCCTTCCAGAGATCCATCGCTCCGGTGAGGGGTCCGACGGCAAGGGGGTTCATGTAATAGATGGCGTTGGGGAAAGCGGCATCAGGCAAGAGAGATGCGTCCTTTGTCGCCGGTGGCGTGGAAGGCTGTGGGCTCGCAACGCCGGGCGCCGCCCAAGGTTGCGTGAGGAAGGGCCGCAATCCCGCAACCTCCCGGCGCCGGCACCGTTAGCGCTCAGGCCGGGTGTGTGCCCGGCCAACCACGATGAGGGAGGGCGCCCATGCCAGACTTCCATCCCGGCCACTTCCGGCACTGGCGGAACGCATCCCGGTGCTGAGCGTCGCGGAGAAGGAGGACGTCGTCCTCGCCGCGCGCTGGCGGCGGGTCAGGCAGCACACCGACCGCCTCGCGGCCGCCCTCAGCGATGAGGATCAGTGCATCCAGTCGATGCCGGATGCGAGCCCCGCCAAATGGCACCGGGCCCACACCACCTGGTTCTTCGAGCAATTCGTGCTGGGCCCCAACCTCCCCGGCTACACCCCCTTCGACGAGCGCTTCTCCTACCTGTTCAACTCCTATTATGAACAGGTCGGGCCCCGCCACGCCCGGCCGCAGCGGGGGCTGCTCACCCGGCCCTCGGCCAGCGAGGTGGGAGAGTACCGCGCCCATGTGGACGCGGCGATGGAGCGCCTGCTGGAGCGCGGCGCGACGGCGGAGCTGGCCGATCTCGTCGAGCTGGGCCTGCAGCACGAGCAGCAGCACCAGGAGCTGCTGATCACCGATCTGCTGCACGCCTTCTCCTTCAACCCGCTGCGCCCCGCCATGATCCCGGACTGGCAGGAGCCGGCGCCCCCCTCGCGCGAGAGCGCGGCGATGCAGCCGCTGGAGGGCGGCATCGTGCGCATCGGCGCGCTGCATTCCGGCTTCGCCTTCGACAATGAGCGGCCCTGCCACGATGCGCTGGTGCCCACCGGGCGCATCGCCTCGCAGCTGGTGCGCAACGCCGAGTGGTGTGCCTTCATCGCCGATGGCGGCTACCGCCAGCCATTGCTCTGGATGGCCGAGGGCTGGGGCGCGGCGCAGCAGGGCGGCTGGGAAGCCCCGCTCTACTGGGAGAAGCGCGGCGGCCAGTGGTGCCAGATGACGCCCGGCGGGCTGCGCCCGCTCGATCCGGCGGCGCCGGTGCGGCATGTCAGCTGGTACGAGGCGGATGCCTTCGCCCGCTGGGCCGGCAAGCGCCTGCCGACGGAGGAGGAGTGGGAGGCCGCCGCCCGCCGCAGCCTGCTGGAGGATGCCGGCCGCTTCGTCTGGGAATGGACCGGCAGCGCCTACCGCCCCTATCCCGGCTTCCGCCCGCCGCCGGGCGCGGTGGGCGAGTACAACGGCAAGTTCATGATCAACACCATGGTGCTGCGCGGCGGCTCGCTCGCCACGCCGCCCGATCATGCGCGGCTGACCTACCGCAATTTCTTCCATCCCGACCGGCGCTGGCAGTTCACCGGCCTCCGCCTCGCCGAGGAGCAGTGACCCGCATGCGTGCCGTCGCCACCGCCAAGGCCAGCGCCTTCGACCCGCTGGTTGCCGAGACCGCGCTGCGCGGCCTCGCCGCCCCGCACAAGACCCTGCCGCCGCACCTGCTCTACGACCCGGAAGGTTGCCGGCTGTTCGAGGCCATCACCACCCTGCCGGAATACTACGTGACCCGCACCGAGCTCGCGCTGCTGCGGCAGGTGGGGCCGGAGCTGCGCGCACGCATCGGGCGCGGCGCCTCGGTGGTGGAATACGGCGCGGGCTCCGCCACCAAGGCCGCATTGCTGCTCTCTGCCCTGGAGGCGCCGGCTGCCTACGTGCCGCTCGACATCGCGGAGGGGGCCGTGAAGGCCTCGGCGCGGGAGATCCGCGCGCGCTTCCCCGCCGTCGCGGTGCATCCGCAGGTGTGCGACTTCAACCGGCGCATCGCTCTGCCGCCGCTGCCGGCACCGCTGCTGGGCTTCTTCCCCGGCTCCACCATCGGCAACCTCGACACCGAGGCGGCGCTGGCCTTCCTGGGCGCGGTGCGCGCCTCGCTCGGGCAGGGGGCGCGCTTCCTCGTCGGGGTGGACCTGCCGAAATCGCCGGCGGTGCTGATCCCCGCCTATGACGACGCCGCCGGCGTCACAGCCGCCTTCAACCTCAACCTGCTGCACCGGCTGAACCGCGAGGCGGCGGCGGATTTCGACCTGGCGCGGTTCTCACACCAGGCGGTGTGGAACGTGGCGGAGAGCCGCATCGAAATGCATCTGCGCAGCGACACCGCGCAATCCGTCTCGGTGGCCGGCGAGACGATCCATTTCAGCGCCGGCGAGAGCATCCATACCGAGAACAGCTACAAGCGCGCACCGGAGGCCTTCCAGGCCATGGCGCGCGAGACGGGTTGGCGGCCCGAGGCAGTGTGGCAGGACCCGCAGGGCCTGTTCTCCCTGCACCTCCTGGCGGCCTGAGCCGCAGGAGGGGAGGCCGGCGGATGGGGGGAGGCGCTGCCTTCCCCCTGCATCCTGCTCAGCGGTAGCGGTGGGAGGAGCGGCTCCGCAGCAGCCGCGCCGTCAGCACGGACACGGCGGTGACGACGATGGCGGAGAGGATCGGGTTGCTCGTCACCGGCTGGGTCAGGCGGTTGAAGCGCGCGACCAGCCCGCTGCCTTGCAGGGCCAGCGCCTGCTCCTGCGGCTCGTCATGGTCCAGCATGGCGGCATAGCGGTCGCGCGTGGCGCGCACCTGGCGGTGCTGGCGCTGCAGCAACTGGCGTGCCTCCATCGGCAGGTCGGCGGCCAGGGCCTCGTCATACGCATCTTCCAGCGCCGCCTCGCCGCGCACCACCTCGCGCAGCACCCGCAGCCGGCCCTGGCCGAACAGCGTACCCTTCAGGTCGAGGAAGGCACGGTGCGCGGCCCCCAGCGTGCTGCCGCCCTTGCGCGGCGCCTCGTCATGCTGCCGCAGCAGAGCGTCCACATCCTGCGCCATCTTCTCGCGCTTCTCCGCGAGTTCCGTGAACTCGATACGGAGGAACCGGTCATGGGTCAGGCGGCGGCCCTGGTCGTAGCCGCGGTGGCTGTCATGCAGGTAGGCGCTGAGGGTCTTGAGGGCGGAGGGCTCGATCCCGTCGGCGGCGGCGACCATCTTATCTTCGCTTGTTGTCATGCCTGTTCTCCAGCTTCCAGGGCCGTGCTGGGCACGGCCGCTCTGCCGGAAGAACGCCCGAGACCCGCCGATCGTTCCAGCTTACCCGCCCGCGAGCGTGATCTCGGCAGGGCCGGAGTCGGACGAAGAGGAGGCCCTGCCGGCCCGGCACCCTGCCGGCCCGGCACAGGGCATGGCCGCAGGCGCGCCGGCCCGATTCCGCTCCTCAGGGCTTGGTCGTCTCGGGGGGCGGGTTCATCGGGCCGGCCTTGCCGTACTGGGTGTCGGGCAGTTGCCGCTGCGCCGCCTCCGGCAAGGGCTTCGGATCGGGGTCCTGCTCGTGCGAGGTGCCGGGCGAGGGGGGTTCCGGGCTGGGTTCCGAGGGAGCGTTGGCCGGGTCCCTCGGCGCCACGCCACCGGCTCCGGTTTCCGGCGTCAGCTGGGCCTGCTTCGCCGCGCGCTGCCCCTCCGGGGCCTCGGCCTCGCCATCACCATGGGGCGGACGCGGCGGGGGGCGGGTGTTGGACATGTCTGGCTCCTTGCCCCGTTCAGGCGGCGCTGGCCACTTTGGCCGGCATCAGGGCCATGCCGCGGTCGCGCTCCACCTCGGGGCGCGGCCGCAGCTGCGTCAGCACCGCGCCGGCTTCCCGCGCCATCTGCCGATGCGACGCCAGACGCTCCGCCAGCGCGGCGCGCAGAGCGTAGGAGGGGCTGTCGGCGGCGGAACGGGTGGTCAGGGGCACGATGCTGTCGATGGCCATGGAAGGCTCCTGCGGGGCCGGTTGGGGGAGGGCGGACCGGCGCTGCCGCGCCGGCCAGCGTCTCAGGTTTCGTCGGAAGGCGGGCTCTTCTGCTGCGTGCGGCCGTGCGTGGCCTGGCCGCCCTTGCGGCCCGCCTGCGCGGCGAGGGTGCGATCGCGCGAGAAGGACCGGTCGGCAGCCTGCACGGCCTGGCCACCCTTGCGGCCGGCCTCGGCGGCAAGGGCCGGATCCTGCGCGAAGCTCCGCTTGGCGGCGGGCACGCTCTGGCCGCCCTTGGAAGCAATGGTGCGCTGCTTCGCCTCATCCATTGATGCGAAGCCTTGCTTGCCACTGCCGGTGCGGGACTGGGACATGGGAAACTCCCTTCGGGAGCCGCGCGGCTTGCCACACGGCCGGAGGTGGACAACGAAGCCCGGCACCGCTTGGCCCAGGCTTGCCATCAACCGCTCCGCCGTGGCCAAGTTCCGGTTGCAGGGCCAGCTCGGCCACTCCCCCCGAAAACTTCCCTGTGATTGGTCCCGCAGCCATCGCCTTCGGTCAGCTGAAGGCGGCGGCCAGCGCGAAGGCGACGATCACCAGCACGAGCGAGATCAGCAGCACCCAGCGCATGTGGCCGAAGGTGACGCCCTGGCGCGCCTGGGTGGTGTCGATGGGCTTGTCCGGCATCGGTGCGCTGTGATGTCCCGGCGGCGGCTCGATCACCCGCTCGCGCGCGGGAGGGTCATTCTTGGTATCGGACATACCTGTGGAACTCCTCTGGCAGACGGGATGCTCCCGCGAAAGGGATGCGCCCGTGATGCGGGGAAAAAGCCTCGGCCTGGGCAGAGTTGCAGGTTGCGGTGGAACCATGAACCGGCCGCCGCGTTATTCCCCGCGAGACAAACAACCAGTGGGAGAGGTTTCCATGTCAGAACCGATCCAGAATCAGCCCGGCGCCGCTGCCCGCCAGGATCGCGCCGCGCTCATTGCCTCCGACCGGGTAGAGGGCACCGCGGTCTACGACACCTCCGGCAACAGGCTGGGCTCGATCGACACGCTGATGATCGACAAGGTGCAGGGCCGGGTCGAGTACGCCGTCCTGTCCTTCGGTGGCTTCCTCGGCTTCGGCGGCTCGCATTTTCCGCTGCCTTGGAACCAGCTCCGCTACGATGTCGGGCTGGGCGGATACGTGGTCGACGTGACGGAAGAGCAACTGGCCGATGCGCCCTCCTACAAGGCGGGCGAGACGGTGGACTGGTCCGATGAGCTGTGGAGCGGCCGTGTGCGCGGCTATTACGGCCCCTCGCCCTACGGATCCCGTGACGGCCTCTGAGGCCGGCGGGGGACGGGGAGGGAAATGCCTCCACGCTGCCCCGGACTACGCGGGACCATGGGGGCAGACCGAAGCAGGGGAGGTTTCAGAAGCTCAGCCGGCGCTGTTCCTCGGCGGCCAGGGCGCGGGCGCTGGGACGGAGCGCCATGCGGCGCTGTGGCACAGAACGCTGCAGCTTTTCCTCCTCCAGCAATGCCAGCAGGGCGGAGCGGGCGCGGTGGACGCGGCTCTTGACGGTTCCCACGGCGCAGTTGAGCACCCTCGCCACATCCTCGTAGGGCATGTTGGAGCCGGCGACGAGGGTGAGGATCGAACGCTGGTCCTCCGGAAGCCGGTGGAAGATCCGCTGGAAATCTGAAAGCTCCAGCCCGTCCTCCTGCCGTGCCCCGACCGGCACGCGCTCCATCTCCCCTTCGTCGAACTCCCGGGTGGCTTTGCGCTTCGCGACGAATTCGTTGAGGAAGCGGTTGCGGAGGATCGTGAACGCCCAGGCCTTGAAGTTTGTTCCTGGCTGGTAACGATCGGCCGCGTGGAGGATGCGAAGCACGGCATCCTGCACCAGATCATCCGCATCATGACGGTTGCGCGTCAGAGAACGTGCATAGGCGCGGAGATCAGGGAGACAGCCGAGAAGCTCGTCGTCGATCTGAATCATTGTGACCTGTCTTGCAGCGGAGACAAACGGGAAACACCCCCCGGCGTGGGAAGTTGCGGAAAGAGGGCGAAGCTGCCGCGATGCGGCGTGGGCGCGCGGGCGCCACACGACGCTAGGATGGCGCCAGCGAGCTTCGCCTTCACATCTGCCGGCGGTCGGCGGATGGGCGTCTCGTCCAACAGGGGCGGCACGGCCGTCCCGCAGGAGAATCCGCATGTACTTCGATCGCACCACCGCTCCGCAGGCCGACAGCAACGCCACCGGCCGCGAGGCCGCCCTGGGCGCCGCTTCCAGCCCGCTGCCGATGGAGGCGCGCCTCGACAACCTCGAGCTGCGGCTGGAGGCCGGGACCCGCACCGCCTGGTGCACCATGCGCCCGCAGGGCCGCCCGAGCTACACCCTGGCCCTGATGCAGGACGTGCACCGCATGCAGGACATCATGGCCCGCTTCCACGCCGAGCACGCGGCGGCGGGGCAGGCGCCGTCCGAGTGGTTCGTGATGGCCTCGGCGGTGCCGGGCATCTACAACCTCGGCGGCGACCTGGCCCATTTCGCCGAGCGCATCCGCTCGCGCGACCATGCCTCCCTGGTGCGCTACGGCCACATCGCCGTCGAGGCCATCCACCGCAACCACATCGCCTTCGGCCTGCCCATGGTGACCATGGCGCTGGTGCAGGGCGACGCGCTGGGCGGCGGATTCGAGCACGCCCTCTCCTTCGACCTGATCGTGGCCGAGCGCAGCGCCAAGCTCGGCCTGCCGGAGATCCTGTTCAACATGTTCCCCGGCATGGGCGCCTACAGCTTCCTCTCGCGCCGGCTGGACCGGAAGCGGGCGGAGGAGATGATCACCTCCGGCCGCCTCTACGGCGCCGAGGAGCTGCACGCGATGGGCGTGGTGGACGTGCTGTCCGAGGATGGCGAGGGCGAGGCGACGGCGCGCGACTACATCGCCCGCCACAGCCGCAAGCACAACGCGCACACCACCCTCTACCGCGCCCGCCGGCGGGTGAACCCGGTAACGCTGGAGGAGCTGCGCGACGTGGTGGAGATGTGGGCCGCCGCCGCGATGAACCTCGGCGAGACGGACCTGAAGAAGATGGGCCGCCTGGTGGCGGCGCAGGAGCGGCGCCTGGGCGGGATCGGCTCCCCCGGCCTCGCGACCGCGGCGGAGTGAAGGCAACGCGCCGGACGGGCGCCCGCCAGGGTCGGTCGGGGCTGCGCGCCAGGGGAGGGGCGCTCAGCCGCGGTGACTTTGCGGGTCCACTTCCTGGAGCAAGGCGCGGCGCGTGCGGTCCAGCTCGGCCCTGGCGCGCAGCGCGAGCTCCGCCCCCTCCCGCATCAGCGCCTCCCGCCCCATCTTGCGCCACTCCTCGCACAGGCGGCACAGCGCGGCGGCGCCGATGTTGGCGGCGCTGCTGCGCAGGGCGTGCGCCTCCGCATGGAAGCGCGGCGCATCGCCGGCGATGGCGGCGGCGGAGATCGACTCGATCAGCTCCGCCGCGTCGGACAGGAAGTCCCGCGCCAGCCCGTCCACGAACTCCTCGCCGCCGAGCTTGCGGAGATTCTCCAGCGTCTCGGTGTCCAGCGCCGGGGTGGTCATGCGGAAGCGGGGATGGGAGGCGATGTCGGCCACCGGCGCCGCGGCCCCGGCCGTGCCGCCGCGCGGCGGCCGGGCATTGGCCTCGACGATCCGCAGCAATTCCTCCGGCTGCACGGGCTTGATCACATGCCCGTCCATGCCCGCCTCGGCACAGCGGCGGGCGCTTTCCTCCGTGGCGTCGGCGGTCAGCGCCAGGATGGGCAGGTGCGGCTGGCCCAGCGCCATGACGCGGAACAGCTTGGTCGCCTCGATGCCGTCCAGCCCCGGCATGTTCACGTCCATCAGCACCAGGTCGAAGCTGTCCGCCTCCTGCTCCAGCATGTCGAGCGCGGCGTCGCCATCATCGGCCAGCCGGGCCTCGTGGCCGGCGCGCTCCAGGATCTTGGCGACGACGCGCTGGTTCACCCGGCTGTCATCCGCGACCAGCACGCGCAGGCGCCGCCCCGGCAGCGCAATGGGAGCACCGGGCTGAGCCGTGCCCGGCTGGGCGGGGCCCGGCTGGGCGGAACCCGGCGCCGCCGCGCCCTCTGGCCCGGCGGCGGGAGCGGCTTCCGCCGGCGCGGCGGGGCGGGGGCTGAGCGCCAGGGCCAGGCGCAGCGCATGGGCGATCTCGTCCGGCGCGGCCTCGGGCCGCAGCGCCGTGACATGCTCGCGCCGCATCGGCTCCGGCGCCAGCCCCTGGGGCAGGGGGGTGATCAGCACGCGGGGATGCGCCGGCGTCTCGGGCGGCAGGATGTTGCCGGGGCCGTCATAGGTGAGCAGCAGGCAGCGCCCCTCCGGCCCCTCGGGCCGGGCGCGCAGCAGGGTGGCGGCCTCGGCCGGGGTGGCGGCGTGGCGAACCTCGATGCCGAGGCTGGCCAGCGTCTCGGTCAGCGCGGCGGCGCGGATCGGCGCCGGGTCCAGCAGCACCGCGGCCAGCCCCGCCAGGCTCGCGGGCGCCACCGGCTCCGCCGGGTCCAGCAGCAGGTCGAAATGGAAGGTGCTGCCGAGGCCGGGGCTGGAGCGGACGCCGATCTCGCCCCCCATCAGCCGCACCAGCCGGCGGCAGATGGCCAGGCCCAGCCCGGTGCCGCCGAAGCGGTTGATGATGCTCGGATCGGCCTGGGTGAAGGTTTCGAAGATGCGCTCCTGCGCCTCGGGCGCGATGCCGATGCCGGTGTCGGTCACCTCGGCGCTCAGGCGCAGGCGGCGGCCGGTGGCGTCGGCGGGGGTGGCGTCCAGCGTCACCGTCACCCCGCCGGTCGCGGTGAATTTCACCGCGTTGCTGGCCAGGTTCAGCAGCACCTCGAGCAGGTGCCGCCGGTCGCCGCGCAGCCGCAGCGGGGTGCGGGCGCTGGCATGGACGGAGAAGCGCAGCCCCTTTTCGCGGCACTGGCTGGCCATCAGGGCGCGCAGCTCGGCCAGCATCCCGGCCACCTCGAAGGGCGCGTCATCCGTCGGCATCCGCCCCGCCTCGATGCGGGACAGGTCGAGGATGTCGTCGATCAGCGCCAGCAGGGAGCGCGCGGCGCTGTCCACCGTGCGCGTCATCTCCTGCTGCTCGGCATCGAGCCTGGTGCCGCGCAGCAGGCCACCCATGCCGATGATGGCGTTGAGCGGGGTGCGCAGCTCGTGGCTGACGCTGGCCAGGAAGAGGGATTTGGCGCTGTTCGCCTCCTCCGCCTGCTGCTTGGCGAGGGAGAGCTTGCGGATCAGCGTGCCGGCGTAGAGCGGCAGAATCATCAGCCCGATCAGCAGCCCGACGGCCAGGTGCGGCTGCCCGGACCAGTAGGGCGTGGCGAGGATGACCCCGCCGAAGCCGGCCAGCGCCGCGGCCATGGCAATGCGCAGCCAGCGCAGCCCGAAGCGGAAGCCGTTGCCGAACACCACCCACAGATAGATGGGCCAGAACATGGCCACCGGCTCGCCGCCCAGGAAGAGCTGCCAGGACAGGAAGCCGCAATCGAGCAGCAGGGCGGCGAGGCGGCGCGGCTGGGAGATGCCGGGGGAGACCAGGATATGCCCCAGCACGCCCAGCGCCAGCGTGACATAAAGCGCCATCACCAGCAGCGCGCTGCGGGACTCCGCCGAGCCGTCCACCAGCAGCACGAGGATGATGATCACCGCGAAGGCCAGGCGGTTGAAGCTCATCTCGTGCTCGCTGTCCGGCCGGCCGCGCAGCCGTGCGCGCAGGCGGGACAGCAGGCCGCGCCGGGGGGGCGGGGCGCTCATGGCACCCTCAGGGCCCGCGCAGCAGCTGCGGGCCGGCGTCCTGGCCCTTGCTCTCCGGCAGCTCCGGCCGGGCGGCCGCCGCCAAGCTGGCACGCGGGATGGCGACGGGATGGCCCATCAGCTCGGCGAAATCCGCGGGTGGCACCGCCTCGCTGTAGTAGAAGCCCTGCACCTCGTCGCAGCCCTCGGCCTTCAGCTGCAGCAGCTGCGCCTCGGTCTCCACACCTTCCGCGATCACCTGCAGGCGCAGCATATGGCCGAGCTCCACGATGGTGCGCACGATGGCCGCGTCGTTCGGCTCCGTGGTCATGCCGCGCACAAAGGACTGGTCGATCTTGAGCCGGTCTATCGGAAAGTTCTTAACATAGTTCAGCGAAGAGTACCCGGTTCCGAAGTCATCGACCGAAATCCGTACCCCGCGCGTGCGCAGCGTCTGCAGCACGGCCGCCGTCTCCGGCGCCTGCTCCATCAGGATGCCCTCAGTCAGCTCGAGGTCGAGCTGCGCCGGGTTCATTCCGCTTTCCGCCAAAGCCCGCAGGACCATCGCCGCCACGTCCTGCCGGCGGAACTGGATGGGGGAGAGGTTCACCCCCATGCGGATCGGCGGCAGGCCGGCCTCGCGCCAGCGCACCGCCTGGCGGCAGGCCTCGCCCAGCACCCATTCGTTGATGGGGCCGATCAGCCCGCTCTCCTCCGCCACGGGCAGGAAGCGGCCAGGGCCCATCAGCGTCTGGCCGGAGCGCTGCCAGCGCAGCAGCGCCTCGGCGCCGGTGATGCGGCCGGTGCGCAGGTCCACCTGGGGCTGGTAGTGCAGCAGGAACTCGCCGCGGGCGAGGCCCTCGCGCAGCGCCGCCTCGATCTGCATCGCCTCGCGTGCCCGCGCATCCATGGCGGCGGCGAAGAAGCGCCAGCCATTCCGCCCCTCCGCCTTGGCCCGGTACATGGCGAGGTCGGCGTTGCGCAGCAGCTCGGCGGCGTCCGTGCCGTCCCGCGGGTAGAGGGTGATGCCGATGCTGGCGCCCACCGTCAGCGTCTGGCCGCCGCAGTGGAAGGGTTCCGACAGGCTGGCCACCACCTTCTCGGCCAGGGTAGCGGCCTCCTCCGCCTGGCTGATGCCGGTCTGCACGATGGCGAACTCGTCGCCGCCCAGACGGGCGATGATGTCGTTCTCCTGCGTGACGTGGCGCAGGCGCTCCGCCACGGCGCGCAGCAACTCGTCGCCCAGGTGGTGGCCGAAGACGTCGTTCACCGGCTTGAAGCGGTCGAGGTCGAGGAAGAGGAGGGCGAAGATGTGGTCGCCCCGGCGGCCGCGCGCCAGCTCCCGCCGCAGCCGGTTGCGCAGGAAGGCACGGTTGGGCAGGCCGGTGAGCGGGTCGTGGTGGGCCAGGTGGCCCAGCCGCTGCTCGGCATGCTTGCGGTCGGTGATCTCGAGCGAGGTGGTCAGGACGGATTCGATCTCGCCGCGGGCGCCCCGCAGCGGCGCCTTGGTGGTGATGAAGATGCGCGCCTGGCCATCGGCGTCCACCGCCTCCTCCTCGCGGCCCGGCAGGGCCTCGCCGGATTCGAAGACCAGCAGGTCGAGCGCGCGGGAGCGGCGGCCGCGCTCGGGGCCGAACAGGGCTTCCACCGGGTTGCCCACCAGCGCATCGGGCGTGGAGCCGGAGAAGCGGGCCTGCCAGGCGTTGACGAAGACGCAGCGCCCCTGCCGGTCGGCCGCGCTGATCATGGCCGGGACGGTGTCGATCACCTGCGCCAGGGCGCGGCGGCTGTGGCGCAGCAGCTCCTCCTGGCTGCGGGCGCTGTCCTCCAGCTCCTGCTCCAGCGAGGCGGCGCGGCGCTGGATGATCTGCTGCTGCCAGCGCATCCGCAGCAGGTTGCGCGCCCTGGTCATGAACTCGTAATGGTCCACGGGGCTGAGCAGGAAGTCGGTGGCGCCCGCCTCCAGGGCGCGCAGCCGGTAGGCACGGTCGTTGTAGGCGGTGATGACGATCACCGGCACATCCGCGGCACCCGAGCCGGGCCCGAGGCTGCGCAACTGGCGCGTGAACTCCGCCCCGTCCATTTCCGGCATGCGGAAGTCGGTGACCACCAGATCGGCGCTGTTGTCGCGCAGCCAATCGAGGGCCCGCCTCGGGTCGCCGAAAGCCTCGACCCTCACATCCTTGTCGAGCGACACGGCCAGTCTGGCGAAAATGTCCCGGTTGGTCGTCCTGTCGTCCAGGATCAGGATCGTTGCCATATCTTTGAATCTTTAAGCCTGCAGCCGTGCTGCGTCCACTGAAGGTGGGCGCGGGAGAGAGTGACGCTATACGATCCGGCCGCATCTTGCACGAAGCAAGGCATCCACAATCCGGTGCATTTCGTGAGCGTTCGTAAACCAATGGTGGCCGGAAGGGCGGGCGGTTCTCCCGCCGCCCCGACTCGGGCCGCCGCTCAGGACGGCCGTGCGCCTGTTCCGAGCAGCACCAGCCCGCCGCTGAAGGGCAGCAGCGCCACGGCGAGAAAGGCCGGCCCATAGCCGGTGCCCAGCGCCAGACAGGCGCCGACCAGCGCCGGCCCCAGCACATAGCCGATGAAGGTGACGAAGGTGGTGGCCGCCATGGCCTCGCCCACCTGCTGCTCCGGCACCAGGCTGCTGACCTCGGCCATGAAGACGCCGTTCCAGCTGGCGATGGCGATGCCCCCCAGCGCGCTCAGCCCCACCACCGCGGCGGGCGGCCATGCGGGGCCGACCGCCGCCAGCAGCGCGGTGACGGCGGCGGAGGCGAAGGCCAGCAGCACCAGCATGCGGCGGGCCGAGCCCATCCGGTCCGCCAGCCAGCCCACCAGGATGCGCCCCGCCACGCCGGCGCCCTGCATGGCGGCGAAGGCGGTGCCCGCCTCGGCCAGGGTGAAGCCCTGCCGTGCCGTCAGGTAGAGGACGAGAAAGGCGAAGACGCTGCCCTGGGCCACTGCGAAGCCGAGGCTCACATAGCTGATGCCGAGCAGGGCCGGCCGCCGCGCCAGCAGCCGGAAGGGCGCCGCCATCTGCGCCGGCCGCAGCGCGGCGCGCAGCGAGAAGCAGCGCGGGCCGGGCGGGTCGATGCGGCGGCGGAAGGCCTCGGACAGCAGGGTGGCGGCCAGCGCCGGCAGGGCGATGCCAAGGCAGGCCCACCGCCAGTTGCCGCTTTGCAGCAGCAGCGGCACGGCGATGCCGGCGACCGCCCCGCCCAGCGGAACGCCGGATTGCTTGATGGAGAACACCAGGGAGCGGTGCCGCGCCGGCGCATAGCGGCGCAGCAGGTCGCTGCCCGCGGGCGGGGAGGGGCCATAGCCCAGCCCGATCAGCAGCGAGGCCGCCAGCAGCGCCGTCCAGCCGCCGCCTGTCGCCAGCAGCAGCCCCGCCACCCCCAGAACGGCGCCGAGCTGCAGCGTGCGCACGGCGCCGAGCTGCGCCATCACGCCATTGCCCAGCACCAGCCAGAGCATGGTGCCGGCCGAGCCCACCGAGGCGAGCAGCCCGATGCTGCTCTCCGGCACGCCCGCCGCCTCGGTCAGCGCCGGCGCCAGCACCGGGAAGACGCGGGTGAGGCAGGCGCTCACCGTCTGCATCAGCAGCGCCACGCCGAGCGCCGCGACCCAGGCCGGGCGTGGTTCCGCCCCCGGCGCCCGGGCGGGGCCTTCAGACGTTGTACTGGAAGCCATCGACGACGAAGTCCTGGCCGGTGATGAAGCAGGGCTCCGAGGCGGCGAGGAAGGCCACGATGTTGGCGACATCCGCCGGCTTGCCGAGCCGCTGCAGCGCGATGCCGCGCGCCAGCTCCGGCCCGCGCGCGCGGGTGATGCTGTTGCCCAGCTCCGTCTCGATCACGCCCGGGCAGATGGCGTTGACCAGGATCTCCGGCCCCAGCTCCTTGGCCAGCGCGCGCGTCATGCCGAGGATGCCGGCCTTGGCGGCGGCGTAGGAGAAGCGGCTGACCGCGGCGGTGACACCGCCCGAATGCGCGTTCAGCGAGGACATGCTGATGATGCGCCCCGACCCTTGCGCCTTCATCAGCGGCGCCACGTGGCGGATGTAGTTGAAGCAGCTCTTGAGGTTGACCGCGATGGTGCGGTCGAACTCCGCCTCGGTGATCTCGAGGATGCCGGTCGGGTTGCCGCGTCCGGCATTGTTCACCAGCACGTCGATGCGGCCATGCCGCTCCATCACCGCCGCCACGACCTCGCCGGCGCGCGCGAACTCCGCCACATCCGCCTCGTGGACCGAGACCTCGCGGCCGAGCGCCGCGATCTCGCCTTGCGTGCGCTGCATCTCCGGCAACAACAGATCCACCAGCGCGATGTCGAAGCCCTGCTGCGCGAGGGCGAGGGCACAGCCGCGCCCGATGCCGCGCGCGCCGCCGGTGACGATCGCAAGCTTGCTCATGGAACCATCCCTCTCGACGGCGCCCCGCTCGATGACGCCGGGTTCATTTTGCCTTGACATCGCTACTGTCCGCCAACGAACCTCATTCAGCAACGGGATTGGCATTCATGTCCATGAATCTGGAAGTGAAGTCCGCGGGGCGGATCCTGGAGTTGCTGGAGTTCCTCGCCGCTGCGGCGGAGCCTGTCTCCCTCAAGGAAGTGGCGCTCGAACTCGGCTTTCCGCGCAGCAGCACGCACGGCCTGCTGCAGACGCTGGTCGGGCGCGGCTACGCGCTGCGCGAGGAAGGCGACCGCTACGTGATGAACCCCGCCTGCCGCAGCGGCCCCGGCTGGAGCGGAGGGCCCACCGCGCATCTCGTCGCCGTCGCCAGGCCGGTGATGGAGAAGCTGCGCGATGAGAGCGGCGAGACCGTCGTGCTCGGCGTGCGCATGCGCAACCAGGACGTGAAGCGCTGCGCCAAGCTCGTGAGCCTGCAGGCGGTGCGTTACGACACCACGCGCGAGACGCAGATGCCCGCCTACTGCACCGCCATGGGCCGCGTGCTGCTGGCCTACGCCGAGCCCGGCGTGGTGGATGCCTATCTGGCGCGGCTGCAGCCGGAGAGGCTGACGCCGCGCACGGTGACCGACCGTGCCGCGCTGCGCGGCCTGATCGAGGCGGCGCGGCGGGATGGCTACGCCATCAGCGACGAGGAGATGGTGCTCGGCGGCACCGGCATCGCCGCCCCCGTGCGGACCCGCAGCGGGCGGGTGGAGGCGGCGATCAACCTCGGCGTCGTCACGCCGCGCTACGCGGCCAGCCGCGAGCGCATGATCGGGCTGGTGGTGGCCGCCGCGCGGCAGCTCAGCTTCCGCATGGGCCACATGTCCCCGGTGGAGAGTGCCGCGGCATGAGGATCGCATTCGCGGGGCGCACGGTTCTGGTGACGGGCGCGGCGCGCGGCATCGGCGGCGGCATCGCCGCCGCCTTCGCGGAACGTGGCGGCCGCGTCATCGCGACCGATGTGCTGGAGGCGGAGCTGGCGGCGCTGCCCGCGCATGTGGCGCCGGCCGGGGGCGGCAGCCTGGAGACGCGCCGGCTGGACGTGACCGATGCCGCCGCCATCGCCGCGCTGATCGGCGAGACCGGCACGCCGGACATCCTGGTGCATGTCGCCGGCGGCGTGCGCGGCCAGAGCCCGAAGCCCTTCGAGGACGTCACCGAGGCGGAGTGGGACGCGATCCAGGATGCCAACCTGAAGGGCGCCTTCCTCGCCGCCCGCGCCGTGGTGCCGGGGATGAAGGCGGCCGGACGCGGGCGGATCGTGGTCATCTCCAGCCGGGCGGGGCTTGGCGTCAGCCGCACCGGCATCCAGTCCTATGCCACGGCCAAGGCGGCGCAGCTCGGCCTGGTGCGGCAGCTCGCGCATGAGCTGGGGCCGCACGGCATCACGGTGAATTCCGTGGCGCCCGGCTTCCTGCGCACCAGCCCCGATTACGAGCGGCAGTGGAATTCCTACGGCGCCGAGGGCCAGCGCGCCATGGTCGAGGGCATCGCCATGCGCCGGCTCGGCGAGCCGGAGGATATCGCGCATGCGGTGCTGTTCCTGGCCTCCGACTATGCCTCCTGGATCACCGGGCAGGTGCTGCCGGTGACGGGAAGCCCCATCGCCTGACGGCCGCGCGCCGACACGACTGCAACCACCAGACGGAAAGGTGCCTGTGATGATACCGATCTCCCGGCGACCCCTCCTCGGGCTTGCCGCCGCCGCCGCGGCCACCGCCGCCATGCCGCGCGAGGCGCACGCCGCCGACCGCTTCGTCTACGCCAACAACAGCAATTTCGACACGCTGGACCCGCATGTGGTGTTCGACACCGCGCGCGTGGCAGTGCGCCTGAACTTCTACGATGGCCTCTACCGCTGGGTGGACAACCCGCCGAAGCTGATCCCCTGGCTGGCCGAGAGCCACGAGACCAGCGCCGACGGGCTGGACTGGGTGTTCAAGCTGCGCCGCGACGTGAAGTTCCACGACGGCAGCCCGATGACGGCCGAGGACGTGGTCTACAGCATCGAGCGCATCCTGGCGCTGAACCTCGGCGCCGCGCCGCTGTTCCGGCCGCTGCTGGAAGCCAGCGCCACCACGGCGCCCGATGCGCACACGGTGCGCTTCCGGCTGAAGGAGCCCTCCGCCATCTTCGGCTCTCTGGTGCCGGATATCACGGTGGTGAATTCCAAGCTGGTGAAGCGCAATGAGCGCGACGGCGACTGGGGCCGCGCCTGGCTGGCGCGCAACGTGGCCGGCACCGGCAGCTTCCGCCTGCGGCGCTACGACCCGGCGGTGGGCTTCATCGCCCAGCGCTTCCCCGACCATTTCGCCGGCTGGGGGCCGAAATACCTCGACGAGATCGAGTTCCGCACGGTGCTGGAGACCAACACCCGCGTGCTGGGCATGATCCGCGGCGACTATCACGGCACGGACGGCTACATGACGCCCGACCAGATCGACCGCTTCCGCGCCTCGGACACGGTGCAGATCCTGGAACAGGAATCGATGCGGGTGTTCCACTTCTGCATCCACAATGCCCGCGCACCGATGAACGACATCCACTTCCGTAAGGCGCTGGTGCACGCCTTCGACTATGACGGCTTCATCAACGACGTGCTGAAGGGCTCGGTGGTGCGAAACCCCACCATCATCCCGAACAACATGTGGGGCGCGCCGCAGGGACTCGAGGGCTACAAATTCGACCTCGACCTGGCGAAGGCGGAGCTGGCCAAGGTGCAGGCGCCGCTGCGGCCCATCACCATCGGCACGCTGGCGGGCTTCAGCGAGACGGAGCAGGCGGCCTCGGTGTTCCAGGCCAACCTGCGCAAGATCGGCATCGAGGCGCGCATCGAATCCGCGCCCTGGCCCACCGTCTCCTCGCGCATGCGCAACAAGGACCAGCAATACGACATGGTGCCCTACTGGAAGAGCACCTACTACGCCGACCCCAACAATTGGCTCGGCGAACTCTACGGCTCCCGCTACCTCGGCGGCGGCAACGTCTCCTACTACAGCAACCCGGAAGTCGATCAGCGCATCGAGCGCGCGCTGGTCTCGACCGACCAGGAGGAGCGGCAGCGGCTGAACGAGGAAGCGGCCCGCATGGTGTTCGACGATGCCGCCGGCGTCTGGATCTACAACACCAAGTGGTTCGGGCCGTACTCGAAGCGCATCGCCGGCATCCGCTTCTGCCCGGTGGGCAGCGGGCAGGACATGCGCTGGGCGCATTTCGCCTGATCCGCCTTTCCTGAATTTCCCCCCGGCGCCCACCCGCGCCGGGGCCTGCCGGGGCGCCGCATGAAAAGGCTGGAACTGATCCTGTCACGGCTGCTGTGGCTGGTGCCGACGCTCATCGGGCTGGGCGTCATCACCTTCGCCATCAGCCATGTCATCCCGACCGATCCGGTCGCCATCCTGGCGGGCGAGAACGCGACGGCCGAGCAGATCGCGGCGCTGCGCACGCAGCTCGGCTTCGACCGGCCGCTGCCGGTGCAGCTCCTGGCCTACTTCCAGGATCTTCTGCGCGGCGACATGGGCGTCAGCCTGTTCAGCCAGCAGCCGATCGCCGAGGAGCTGGCCACCCGCCTGCCGGCGACGCTGGAGCTGACCTTCGCCGCCGTGCTGCTGGCCTCCGTCCTCGGCATCCCGCTCGGCGTGGTCTCGGCGTTGCGGCGCAACAGCGCCATCGACCACGCGCTGCGCATCGTCACCGTCTCCGGCCTCGCCATCCCGAGCTTCTGGCTGGCCATCCAGTTGCAGTACCTGTTCGCCATGCAGATCGGCGTGGCGCCGCTGAACGGGCGGATCGACGGCTTCGGGCCGGAGCCGGTCACCGGCCTGATGCTGCTGGACTCGCTGCTGCAATGGGACTGGGAATCGTTCTGGGGCGCGCTGCGGCACATCGCGCTGCCGGCCATTACCCTGGCGCTGCCGGCGGCGGCCACCATCGCCCGCTTCACTCGCGCCGGCGTGCTGGAGGTCGTCACCAGCAACTACGTCCTCTACGAGCGCGCCATGGGCCTGCCCGGCGCGCTGGTGACGTGGAAATACGTGCTGCGCAACGCGCTGATCTCCACCGTGACGCAGATCGGCCTGATCTTCGGCGTGCTGCTCTCGGGCGCGGTGGTGGTGGAGGCGGTGTTCGACTGGCCGGGCCTCGGCGCCTTCGCCGTCATCTCCATCATCCAGTCCGACCACCGCGCGGTGATGGGCTTCACCCTCTGGGCCGGCGCCATCTTCGTCATCGTCAACCTGATCGTCGATGTGCTGCACACGCTGATCGACCCCCGGAGCACGCGATGAGCGCGCCGAACCACGGCTTCCTCGCCGGCGCGGCGGATATCGCGCGGCGCCTGCTGCGCGACCGCGCCGCGATGGTCGGCTTCACGCTGATCCTGCTGCTGGTGCTGGCGGCCATCTTCGCCCCCTGGCTCGCCACCCACCCGAACGACGTGTACGAGATCCACACCGCCCGCCGCCTGACGCCGCCCGGCGCCGCGCACTGGATGGGCACCGACCGCATGGGCGCCGACATCTACAGCCGCCTGCTGTTCGGCGCGCGCATCACCATCCTGATCGCGGTCATCGCCGTCGGTACGGCGGTGCTGGTCGGCGTGCCGATCGGGCTGGTGGCGGGCTACTACCGCAACTGGTTCAGCGACCTGCTGATGCGACTGTCGGACATCTTCCTCGCCGTGCCGCAGATCGTGCTGGCCATCGCCATCGCGCAGACGCTGGGACCGTCGATCGAGAACGTCATCCTGGCGCTCAGCGCCACCTACTGGCCCTTCTGGGCGCGGCTGGTCTATGCCGAGACGCGCTCGATCAAGAACGAGACCTTCGTCGAGGCCGCCATCGCCCTCGGCGCCTCGGCGCCGCGCGTCATGATCCTGCACATCCTGCCCAACATCGCCTCGGCCATCATCGTGCGCACCTCCATCGGCATGGGCGCCACCATCCTGACGGCGGCGGCGCTGGGCTTCCTCGGCCTCGGCGCACCGCCGCCGACGCCGGAATGGGGCCGCACCATCGCCGAATCCCGCGAATACCTGCCCGAGGCCTGGTGGTATGCGCTGGCGCCGGGCCTCGCCATCTTCCTCGTCGTCATGGGCTTCAACCTGCTGGGCGACGGGCTGCGGGACATCCTCGACCCGCGGATCCGCCGTGGCGGGCGCGGGCCATGAGCGGGCTTCTCCTGGAGGTGGACCGCCTCACCCTCGGCTTCCGCACCGAGCGCGGCCTGGCGCGCATCCTGGATGGCGCCAGCCTGCGCATCGCGCCGGGGGAGGTGATGGGGCTGGTGGGCGAGTCCGGCTGCGGCAAGACCACGCTGGCGCGCGCCATCCTTGGCGTGCTGCCGGCGGGCGGCGCGCAGATCGATGGCGGGCGTATCAGCTTCCGTGGCCGGGACCTGCTGCGCGAGGACCCCGCCACCCTGGCGCGCGACCTGCGCGGCCGCGCCATCACCTTCATCCCGCAGGACCCGTTCAGCAGCTTCAACCCGGTCTTCACCATCGGCGAGCAGCTGATGGACCTGATGAAGTGGAAATCTCCCCGTCGCCAGGGAGAGGGGCGCTGGCCCACCCTGCTGCAACCCTATCCGCGCGCACGCCGGAAGGCCGACCGGGAGGCGGTGCTGGAGATGCTCGCCGCCGTGCAGCTGCCCAACCCGGCCGCCATCCTGCGGAAATACCCGCACGAGGTCTCGGGTGGGCAGCGGCAGCGGCTGATGATCGCCATGGCGCTGCTGCCGGAGCCCGACCTCGTCATCGCCGACGAGCCGACCACGGCGCTCGACGTCACCATCCAGGCGCAGATCCTGGGCGTCATCCGCCGCCTCGCCACCGAGCGGCGCGTGGCGGTGCTGCTGACGACGCACGACCTCGGCTCCGCCTGGGAGATCTGTGACGCGGTGACGGTGATGTATGCCGGGCAGGACGTGGAATCGGCGCCGATCGACCGCTTCTTCGCCGCCCCCGCGCACCCCTACACCACCCGCCTGCTGGAGAGCCTGCCCAGGGAAGGCGCCGATGTCGCGGGCATTCCCGGCGAGGTTCCGAGCCCGCTCGCCCAGCCGCCCGGCTGCCGCTTCCATCCGCGCTGCGACCGCGCCACGGAGGCGTGCCGCGCCACCCGGCCGGAGGAGACGCTGCTGGCCGAGGGCCACCGCCTGCGCTGCTACCATCCGAGGCTGCCCGCATGACCCCGACGAGCCCCATCCTGGAGCTGCGCCACCTCGTCAAGCACTTCCCCATCCGTGGCTTCATGGGCCGTCGGGTGGGCGCGGTGAAGGCGGTGGACGACATCTCCTTCACCCTGGAGAAGGGCGAGATCCTCGGGCTGGTGGGCGAATCCGGCTGCGGCAAGTCGACGCTCGGCAAGACGGTGATGGGCATCCAGCAGCCCGATGCCGGCGAGATCCTGCTCGATGGCGAGCTGCTCGCCGGCCCCGGCAAGCGCCACCGCACCGAGCGCCGGAAGGACCTGCAATACGCCTACCAGGACCCCGGCGCCTCGCTCGACCCGCGCTGGAAGATCGGCCGCTCGCTGGAGGAGCCGCTGGTCATCCACACGAAGCTCGACGCCGCCGCGCGCCGTGCCCGGGTGCGCGAGATCCTGCGCGCCGTGGGGCTGCCGGAGGGGCATCTGGAACTGTATCCGCACGAGATCTCGGGCGGGCAGCAGCGCCGCGTGGGCCTCGCGCGCATCCTGACGCTGCACCCCAAGGTGGTGATCCTCGACGAGCCGACCTCGGGGCTGGATGTCTCGGTGCAGGCCACGGTGCTGAAGCTGTTCCGCGAGCTGCGCGACCGCTTCGACCTCACCTATGTCTTCGTCAGCCACGATCTCGCGGTGGTGCGGATGATGTGCACGCGGGTGGCGGTGATGTATCTCGGCCGCATTGTCGAGATCGGCCCGACCGCCGCGCTCTTCGCCGACCCCCAGCACCCCTACACCCAGTCCCTGCTGGCGGCGATCCCGCAGATCGGCGGCCGGCGCGTGACCGAGAATTTCAGCCTTCAGGGCGAGCCGCCCGATGCCGGGCGGCTGCCGGGCGGCTGCCGCTTCCGCACCCGCTGCCCGCGCGCCACGGCACTCTGCGCCGCGCAGGAGCCGGCGCTGGCGCCGCATGGCGGGCAGATGGCGGCCTGCCATTTCCCGGGGCGGGATGCGCGGGCCGCGTGACCCGCGCCGCCGGGGCCGGCTTGCCGCGGGGCAGGGGGCTTTGTAGCGTCCCGCCCCGGAGCAGTGGCGCTGCGCCACCGCGTGGGAGCTGCCAGCGATGACCGAACCGCATTCCGCGATGACGCCGAGCCAGCCTGGGGCCGCACGCTGCCTGAAGGGGGGGGCGCTGCACGGCCTGCCCCTGCGCCGCGGCGTCCGGGCCGGCTGAGCGGCGATGGCGCGCGAACTCTACGAGCTGGCCGGCTCCGACCCGCAGCGCCGCTTCAGCCCCTATTGCTGGCGCAGCCGCATGGCGCTGGCGCACAAGGGGCTGGAGGCGGATTGCGTTCCCTGGCGCTTCACCGAAGGCCAGGCCATCGCCTTCTCGGGCCAGGACAAGGTGCCGGTGCTGGTGGACGAGGACCATGTGGTCGCGGATTCCTGGGCCATCGCCGAGTATCTGGAGGACCGCTACCCGGAGGCCCCTTCGCTGTTCAACGGCGCGCGCCAGCCGGTGCGCTTCATCAATGCCTGGGCCGACACGGTGCTGAACCTGCATCTGGCACGGATGATCGTCAGCGACATCCCGCAATGGCTGGATGAAAGCCACCGGACCTATTTCCGCGCCAGCCGCGAAGCGCGCTTCGGCATGGCCCTGGAGCAGGTGACACAAGGGCGTGAAGCACGGCTGCCCGAGTTCCGCGCGGCCCTGCAACCGCTGCGGGTGATCCTGCGTGCCCAGCCCTTCCTGGGCGGTGCAGCGCCGGACTATGGCGACTATGCCGTGTTCGGAAGCTTCCAATGGGCGCGCTGCGTGTCGTCATTCCCGCTTCTGGAAGCCTCGGACGCGGTCCATGCCTGGCGCGAGCGCATGCTGGACCTGTTCGGGGGGCTGGCCCGGCACGTGCCGCACGGCGCGCCCTGAAGGCCGGCGGGGCTGGGTAAAGCGGCTCCGCCATCCTATCTACGCCGCCCCATGCTGAGGCGGAACAGAAATGCAGGCTCCCGCGCTCCCCGGCTTTCCGCCGGGGCGGGGGCATGATCACGCGGCGCGGCCTGCTGGCGGGCCTGCCCCCGGCCTTGGCCGCCGGGCTGCCGTGCCGCCGCGCCGCCGCCGGGATCCCCCTCGACGGGGCCGCCGCCCTGTTGTGGGAGGCGCTGCGCCAGAACGCCTGGGGCCGTACCCTCCGCTTCCACCTGACTGCCGAGGATCCGGGCCTGGAGGGCTTCCTGGGCTGGATGGCGGCCGAGCTGGCGGCCCGCCACGGCATCGGCCTCGACATCGTGCCGCTGCGCGACGAGGCGGAGGCGGTCTCGCGCGTCGCATCGGGGGAGGGGGTGGATCTGGTGGCGCTGGATGCGGGCGCGCTGCTCGCCCTGCGGCAGCAGGACCTGCTGCTGCCGGCCCGCTCGGCCCTGCCCAACGCCGCGCCGCCGCCGCCCGGGGCGCCGGAAGGCGGCTTCGGCGTGCCCTGGCATGGCGGCGGGCTGGTGCTGGTGCACGATGCGGCGCAGGTGCCGGAGCCGCCGCCCGGCATGCTGGCGCTGCCGGATTGGGCGCGGGCCCGGCCAGGCCGGCTGGCGCACCCGACGCCACGCCACGCGCTGGGCGCCGCCTTCCTGCTGCAGGCCTTGCACGAGCTGGTGCCGCATCCGCGCCTTCTGGAGAGCCCCGCCACCGACCGGAACTTCACCCTTTTCACCGCGCCCTTCTGGGAGTGGTATGGCTCGCTTCGCCCTTTCCTGTGGCGCCAGGGCCAGGCCTTCCCCGAAGGGGCCGCGGCCTTGCGGCGCCTGCTGCGGAGCGGCGAGATCGCCCTGATGCCGGCGCTGCATCCCATCGCGCTGCCGCGCCTGGTGCGGCTGGGGGAATGGCCGCCCTCCAGCCGCGCCCAGACGCTGGGGCGCGGCAGCATGGCCCATGCCGCGCTGCTGGCCGTGCCGCGCGCCGCGGCGCAGCCCGAGGCGGCGATGCTGGCCGCCAATTTCCTGCTCTCCCCGGAGGCCCAGGCCCGCATGGCCGACCCGCATCTGCTGGGCCGGCTGGCCCCGCCGGCACCCCGGCCGCGCCCCGAGGCGCTGCTGGCCACGCCGCCGCCGCCCGACATGCCCCGCCTGCCGGAGCCGCACCCAAGCTGGGCCCTGCGCCTGCGGCAGGAATGGGAGCGGCGGATGGGCGCGCTCACGCAATAGCCAAGGCCCTGCTCCGCAACTCGGGCGCCTTCGATCCCGTTGGCAACGGCAAGGAATACCGGAGACCGGCAGATGCAAAGCGAAACCCTGTGGCTGCCCAGTCAGGAGGCGGTCCCGAACAATCCGCGGCTGCCCGTCCAGGTGCACCGGAAGGTCTTTCCCGAGGGCAAGGTGGAACGGGCGGAGGCGCTGCTCGCCGGACATGGCTGGCTGCCCGCCTGGCGCGACGGGATCCATCCCTATGTGCATTTCCACACCACGGCGCATGAGGCGCTAGCCATCGTGAAGGGATCGGTGGTCGTGCGGCTGGGCGACGAGAGCGGGCCGGAGGTGCCGGTGAGCGCCGGCGACGTTCTGGTGCTGCCCGCCGGCACCGGGCACCAGCGCGTGGAGGAGAGCGAGGACCTGCTGGTGGTGGGCGCCTATCCGGAAGGGCAGGAGCCGGACCAGCGCTTGGCCTCCACGGCGCAGGCGGCGGAGGCGCGGGCGCGCATCGCCCGGCTGCCGGACCCGCCCTGCTGCCCCGTCACCGGCGAGGCCTATCCGCGCCGGCCCTGAGGCGCGGACCCCTAGGCGCGGGTCCGCCTCAGGCGGCGGCGATCGCCGCGTTCAGGGCGCGCACCCCGGCCGCCGGGCCGTCCGGGTGGTTCCACACCGCCCCGACCACGGCCAGGAAATCCGCCCCCGCCCGCACCAGCGGCGCGCAGTTCTCGGCGGTGATGCCGCCGATGGCAACCGAGGGCAGCTCGAACATCTCCGTCCACCACTCCAAAATCTCGGGCTCGGCCCGGTGCTCGGCCTGCTTGGTGGCGGTGGGGAAGAAGGCGCCGAAGGCCACGTAGTCGGCGCCCAGCTCGCCCGCCTCCATCGCCAGGTGCCGGCTGGCATGGCAGGTGATGCCGAGCATCCGCTCCGGCCCCAGCAGCTTGCGCGCCTGGGCGTGGTCGCCATCGGTCTGGCCGAGATGGGCGCCGTCGCAGCCCTGCTGCACGGCGAGGTCGGCGCGGTCGTTCAGCAGGAAGGCGACATCGCGCGACTGCGCCACGGGCCGCAGCACGTCGATGGCGCGCCGCAGCGCGTCCTCGCCCACATCCTTCAGGCGCAGTTGCACGGCGGCCACGTCGCCCGCGTCGAGCGCGCGGGCGAGGTCGTCGGCGAAGCGCGCCGGCTCCAGCGCGGGCGGCGTGATGAGATAGAGGCGGCAGCCCGGCTCGCCGCCGCCCGCCTCCGGAGCCGGCGCCATCTCAGGCAGCCGCCTGGTAGACGGCGATGATGTCGGACAGCAGCTTCAGCGCCTCCGCCTTCGGGCGCTGGAAGGTGTTGCGGCCGATGATCGAGCCGTTGCCGCCGCCGGCATGGATGCCGCGCGCCATCTCGACGATGGATTCGGCCGTGCCGGCCTCGCCGCCCGAGAACACCACGATGCGCCGGCCGCCGAAGCAGGCCTGGGTGATGTGCCGGATGCGGCCGGAGAGCTGGCCGATCTCCGGCACCGGGGATTTCTCGTAGGTCTTCCTGGCGGCGTCGAGCGAGATCGCTTCCGTCGGCGGCTTCACCTTGATGATGTGGGCGCCGAGGAGCGCCGCCATGTGCGCGGCATAGGCGCAGATGTCGAGCGCGGTCTCCGCGGTCTTGTCGAGGTTCGGGCCGCGCGGATAGCTCCACACCACCACGGCAAGGCCGGCGGCCTTCGCCTCCTCGGCCAGCTCGCGCAGCTCCTCCATCATCTCGAACTGGTATTCGGAGCCGGGATAGATGGTGAAGCCGATGGCCGAGCAGCCGAGGCGCAGCGCATCCGCCACCGTGGCCGTCACCGCCTGGTCCTTGGTGGTGGAGAGGCTGTTGGAGGAATTGACCTTCAGGATGGTCGGGATGGCGCCGGCATAGGTGGAGGCCCCCGCCTCGATCATGCCGAGCGGCGCGGCATAGGCCGAGAGGCCCGCCTCGATCGCCAGCTCGAAATGGTAGCGCGGGTCATAGGCGGCGGGGTTGGGGGCGAAGGAGCGGGCCGGGCCGTGCTCGAAGCCCTGGTCCACCGGCAGGATCACCAGCCGGCCGGTGCCGCCGAGCTTTCCCTCCATCAGGATGCGCGCCAGGTTGGCCTTGGTGCCGGGATTGTCGCTCTCGTACCAGGAGAGGATTTCCTTCACGCGGGGCGTCAGCTGCATGACCGTGCTTCCTTCCGTTCGGCGCCCTGCCGCCGGTGCGGGACCAGGCCGCGGGAGGCGCCCCACGGCGGCGGGCCGTTGCGGCGCCCCGCGCGTCGGCGGGGGCCGTTCCGGCTTTACCCGAGGGCCTCCGGACTGTCACCAGGGCCGCTGCCGCCGGCGGCGGGGCCGGCGCTGCGCGCCGGATCGGCGGCGAGCCATCGGGCAACCTGCTCCTCCGTGGCCGGCCGCCCGGCCGTTCCATGGGCGAGGTCGAGCGCCGGCGGGGCGGCCGCCAGCACGCGGCCCGGCGCCAGCGCGGCGAGGGTGGGGAAGGCGGGGCATTCCGGCGCCAGCACCACCGCCGCCACCCCGGCGCGCAGCGCGGCCAGCGCGTGCCCCGGCGCCTGGCCGCAATCGAGCACCGGCCAGGGTTCCGGCCAGGGTTCCAGCGGGGGCTCCAGCCCGGGCGGCGCCGCACCGCCGGCGCGGATCAGCGCCAGGAAGAGCGGCGCGCCGAGCCAGGAGGCGGCGCCGGGCGGCGAGAGCAGCGGCAGCGGCCCGTGCAGGCCGCGCCCCCTGGCCGCGCGCAGAGCCAGCGCCACGCCGGCGGCATCGCGCACCACCACCCCGCGCATTCGTGATGCCGCCAGCCTCTCCATGCTCCGCCTATCCCCATCATAGAGCGTTCCATTGCCCCGCATCCGTTGACCCTGCCCATGGGGGCCGCGTAAAGCCTGAAACCATGAGAGGCACGGCTTGGGTGAAGGCGTCGGCATGAGCGATGCGGTGAACGCGGCGGCGACACGGTTGGAACAGGCGGTCGAGAAGCTGGCGGCGGCCCTGGCCCGCCCGCCGCAGTCCGCCGGCGTGACGCCGGACGAGGTGGCGGCCCTTTCCGCGCGGCTGGACGAGACGCTGGTGCGCCTGCGCACCGCCCTGGCCGAGGTGGAAGGCGAGGCCGCCGGCCACCTGCCCGAGGATGAGGCGGAGCCGGGCGAGGCGGCGGAACCCATGCCCGCCTCCGCTCCGCCGGCAGACGACAGCAGCAAGGGGAGCTGAGATTGGCCCAGGTCACGGTTCGTGTCGGTGGCTATACCCATCCCGTCTCCTGCGAGGATGGCCAGGAAGGGCATCTGATCGCGCTCGCGGCGGATGTGGACCGCCGCGTCTCCTCCATCCGCGCCATGGGCGGCCAGTTCGGCGAGAGCCGGCTGCTGCTGCTGGCCGCGCTGCTGCTGGCGGACGAGCTGCACGATCTGCGCGTCGAGATGTCGCGGCTGAAGGCGGCCAGCGCGCAATCCGCCCCCGCCTCGGACCCGCTGCTGGCCGAGCGCCTCGGCCGGCTCGCCGAGCGGATCGAGGGCATTGCGGCCTCGCTCGACCATCCCTAAATGTGTGTGGCGGAGCTGCCCGGTGCGTCAGGTACATTATCCCTGGGGCCAATAAGCATCCTCCGGGAGCTGGCTCTGACCGGATCTTGGTCCGGTTACCTGGTGCCCACCTGTTTACACAGGCCTTAGGAGGATAACACGCCAACGGCCATGGCGGCTCCGCACTCCCTTTCCCCATCTCCTGCCGAGACCGATCCGCCCGAGCTCGCCGCCGCCAAGGTGGCGATGCGCCAGGCGGCGCTGGCCGGCCGCGCCGCGTTCGGCCCCGCCGCCCGCGGCGCGGGCGAGGCGCTGGCGGCCGTGGTGCTGCGCGAATGCCCGCTGGCGGACGGCGCCTGCGTCGGCGGCTTCTGGCCGATGGGCGACGAGATCGACATCCGCCCGCTGCTGCGTGTCCTGGCGGCGGCCGGGCATCCGCTCGCCCTGCCGGTGACGCCGCGGCGCGGCCTGCCGCTCCTCTTCCGCCCCTGGCGCTTCGGCGAGGCGCTGCTGCCCGGCCGCTTCGGCACCTCCGTGCCGGCGGGCGAGGCCGAGGTGATGCCGGAGGTGCTGCTGGTGCCGCTGCTGGCCTTCGACCGGCTAGGCGCGCGGCTCGGCTATGGCGGCGGCTATTACGACCGCACCCTGGCCGCCCTGCCGGGGGCGCGCGCCATCGGCGTCGCCTATGCGGCGCAGGAGGTGCCGGCGGTGCCCACCGGCCCCCACGACCAGCCCTTGCCCGGCATCGCGACCGAGGCCGGCTTCATCCGCACCGAGAGGTAGAGAGTTTTGCGCATCCTGTTCCTGGGCGACGTGGTCGGCCGTTCCGGCCGCGACGCCCTGACCGCCGAGCTGCCCGGCCTGCGCGCCCGGCTGAAGGCCGATCTGGTCGTGGTGAATGCCGAGAATGCCAGCCACGGCTTCGGCGTCTCGCCCGACATGGTGCGCGCCTTCCTGGCGGCGGGGGCGGATGTGCTGACCCTCGGCAACCATTCCTGGGACCGCAAGGAGATCATCGGCTTCATCGATGGCGAGCCGCGGCTGATCCGCCCCCTCAACTACCCGCCCGGCACGCCGGGGCGCGGCGCCACGGTGGTCGAGGTGCCCGGCGGCCGCAAGGCGCTCGTCATCAACGCCATGGGCCGGCTGTTCATGGAGCCGCTGGACGACCCGTTCCGCGCCGTGCAGGCGGAGCTGGCGAAGCACACCTTGGGCGCCGGCGGCACGGTGCAGGCCATCCTCATCGACATCCACGCCGAGGCCACCAGCGAGAAGATGGCCATGGCGCACAGCTTCGACGGGCGGGTGAGCCTGGTGGTGGGCACCCACACCCATGTGCCGAGCGCCGACCAGCGCATCCTGGAGAACGGCACCGCCTACATGACCGATGCCGGCATGTGCGGCGACTATGACAGCGTGATCGGCATGCAGAAGGGCGGCGCGGCGCTGCGCTTCTGGAAGAAGGTGCCGGGCGAGAAGCTGGCCCCGGCCGAAGGCCCCGCCAGCCTCTCCGGCGTGT